>JAOPZD010000589.1 GCA_025964295.1 Conexibacter sp. | reverse complement strand
ACCGAGGAGGAGGTCGAGCGGGCGCGCGCCTACGCCGCCGGCCGCCGCGTCCTGGCCTTCGAGAACACGAACGCCGTGGCCCGCTTCGCCGCGTCGCAGGCGATCGTCTTCGGTGAGGACATCGACCCCGACCGGGCGATCAGCGCGCTGGACGCGGTGACCTTCGACGACGTGGCGAAGATCGCCCAGGCCGTCGACCCCGAGACCGCCGCGGTGGCGGTCGTCGGACCCCACGACGAGTCGGAGTTCTGAACCGAGGGGTGGCGGCGGCTCCCGCGTTCTGCCACAGTCACCCGTCGTGGCTGTGGCCGAGATGCTGAACGAGCGCGAGCTGCGTCGCTACGTCGAGCGCGTCGACGGCCGCTGGCCGCTGCAGCGCGTGATCCTGGGCGGTGCGCGCGTCCAGGACAGCCGCGGCGCGCCACCCCAGCGCGAGCGCGGCGCGGAGTACGTCGTGGTCCTGATCTCCGAGTACTTCGCCGGCGTCCCGTGGCTGGAGCGCGTCTACCAGGCCGGGAACCTCTGGGACGCCGCGGAGATGAGCGGCGCGGCCGACGTGCACTGCTACACGCCCGGCGAGTTCGAGCGCAAGCGCGAGACGCTGCCGGTCGTCCGGCTCGTCGCCGAGCACGGCATCGAGCTGATCGACCCCGCTCCGCCACAGAACTGAGGAGGGTCGCGCCCGGACGCGCGGCCATATCGGCGACGGTTGGTCAAGGGCAGACGGACGGACCTCCGATATCGGGAGCATGCCCGCCGCCCTCCACCCGCGCGCCTGGACGCTCTGCGTCGCCGCCCTCGGCGCCCTCGCGGTGCCCGCGACGGCCTCCGCCGCCAAGACCGCCTCGCCGAAGCTCCCGGCGTCCTTCCAGCACCGCTATCACGTGACGTCCGCCGTCGCCGACCCCGATCACGACGGGCTGACGAACTTCACCGAGTACCGCGCGCACACCAACCCCAAGAAGGCCGACACGGATCGCGACGGGACGCCCGACGGGTCCGAGGACCGCGACGGCGACACGCTCGACAACGCCGGCGAGCAGCGCGCCGGGACCGACCCCGGCAAGCGCGACACCGACGGCGACGGGCGCCCCGACGGCCGCGAGGACGCAGACCACGACGGGCTCACGAACCTCGCCGAGCAGCAGAGCGCCAACGACCCGGGCGATCCGGACTCCGACGACGACGGCATCAAGGACGGGCGCGAGAACGCCGGCCAGGTCGTGGCGTTCGCCGGCGGCGACCTGACGATCCGCCTGGCGAGCACCGGCAAGACGGTGACCGCGGCGGTCGACACCGACACGTCGGTCGAGTGCAGCGGCAGCGCCGACTACGAGAGCACCTACGACGACAGCGCGGCCGGCGACACGTCCTCGGTGGATGACCCGAGCGCCGCCGATGACGGCAGCGCCGGCGACACGAGCGTGGATGCGGCGGCGCCCGACGACGGCGGCACCGACGACTCCGCCGACGCCTCGACCGCGTCGGTCACCGCTTTGACGGCGGCCGACGACCCGAGCGCCGACGCGAGCACCGACGATCCGGCCGCCGGCGACGCGAGCGACGACCCGTGCCTCACCGAGGTCCTGACCCCCGGCGCGTGGGTCCACGACGCGGAGCTGACGACCGACGACGCCGGCACGCCCGTCTTCGACGTCGTCGCCCTGGTCGACCCCCAAGCCTGATCGCGCTCGGCTCACCGCGTCGCCGGCGTCGCTACCATGATCCCAGGTAGTTGCGCCAACAACGAAGGAGCCGTCGTGAACGTCGAGATCTGGTCGGACATCGCTTGCCCGTGGTGCTTCGTCGGCAAGCGCCGCTTCGAGGCCGCGCTGGCCGAGTTCGCGCATCGTGACGAGGTCACGGTCACCTGGCGCAGCTTCGAGCTCGACCCCGCCGCGCCCCACGAGCAGCAGGGCGAGCGCGCCGCGCGCCTCGCCGAGAAGTACGGCGTGAGCGTCGAGCGCGCGCGGGAGATGGAGCAGTCGATGGCCGAGACCGCCGCGGGCGACGGCCTCGCCTTCGACTTCGACAAGGCCCGCAGCGGCAACACGTTCGACGGTCACCGCCTCGTCCACGTCGCCGACGCCCACGGCCTCCAGGACGCGATGAAGGAGCGGCTCTTCTCCGCCTACCTCGAGCAGGGCGAGCTGATCAGCGACCACGAGACGCTCACGCGCCTCGCCGGCGAGGTCGGGCTCCCGGCCGACGAGGTCGCCCAGACCTTGGCGAGCGACCGCTTCGCGCAGGAGGTCCGCGCCGACGAGCGCACCGCCGGCTCGCTGGGCATCAGCGGCGTGCCGTTCTTCGTCGTCGATCGCGCCATCGGCGCGTCGGGGGCGCAGCCGCCGGCGGCGCTGCTGCAGCTGCTGGAGCAGGGCTGGGAGGCGCGACCGACGCCGGTCAGCGTCGTCGCCGAGGGCGACAGCTGCGGCATCGACGGCTGCTGAGCGGCAGCCGCCGACGCCGCACCGGCGCCGCGCGCCTCAGCCGATCGCGACCATGCGCTCGATCGGCAGGCGCGCCCGCTCGGCCAGCACCGGGTCGACCTGCACGCGGCCGGAGAGGTCGCGCAGGCAGTCGCGCAGCTTCGGCAGCGTGATCATCTTCATGTAGCGGCAGGACGCGCGCTCGTTCGCGGCGACGAAGTCGACGTCGGGCGCGGCCATGCGCAGCTGATGCAGCATGCCGGTCTCGGTCGCCATGATCGCCGTGCCACCGCGGCCGGCGTGCTCCTTGGCGTAGTCGAGCATCCCGCCGGTGGAGAGCATGTGGACGCCCTCGGTGGCGATGTCGCCGGCGGCCA
>JAOPZD010000292.1 GCA_025964295.1 Conexibacter sp. | reverse complement strand
GGAAGCCGGCCTGCAGCGCGGCGCGCCCCAGCGTCCGGGCCGCGGCGCGCAGCTCCTCGCGCGTGTGGGTGGCCATCAGCGCCAGGCGCAGCCGCGACGTCCCGGCCGGGACCGTCGGCGGGCGGATCGCCTGGGCGAAGACGCCGGCCTCGATCGCCTTCTCGCAGACGCGCATCGCCAGGTCGGCGTCGCCGACGACCAGCGGGACGATCTGCGTCGAGGACCCGGCGACCTCGAAGCCCTCGCGGGCCAGCTCGTCGCGGACCGCGTCGGCGTTGGCCTGCAGCCGGTCCACCATCTCCGGATGCTCCTGGAGCACCTCCAGGGCGGCGAGCGCGCCCGCGACGGCGGGCGGCGGCAGCGCCGTAGAGAAGATCAGCGAGCGCGCGGTGTTGGTGAGGTAGTCGCGCATCGGCGCACTGCACGCGGCGAACGCCCCGTAGGCGCCGAGCGCCTTGCCCAGCGTCCCGACGACCACGTCGACCCGGCCTTCCAGGCCCGCCTCGGCGACCGCGCCGCGTCCGCCGGGCCCGAGGCAGCCGGTCGCGTGCGCCTCGTCGACGACGGTCCGGGCGCCGTGGCGCCGGGCCAGCTCGACGATGTCGGTCAGCGGCGCCACGTCGCCGTCCATCGAGAAGACCGAGTCGGTCACGATCAGGCCGGGGTTGGCCGGTCCGATCCGGTGCTGGCGCAGGCCCCAGGCGAGGTGCTCGACGTCGCAGTGGTCATAGACGAAGGTCTCGGCGCGCGCGAGGCGGCAGCCGTCGATGATCGAGGCGTGGTTGAGCTCGTCGGAGAAGACGACCGGCGCGGCGTCCCCGCGCGCGCCCAGCCGCGCCAGCGCCCCCACGACGCCGAGGTTGGCCAGGTAGCCCGAGCCGAACAGCACCGCCGACTCCGTGCCCTTGAACGCCGCCAGCGCCTCCTCGAGGCGCCGGTGGACGGTCATCGTCCCCGACACCAGGCGCGACGCGCCGGCGCCCGCGCCCCAGCGCATCGCCGCGTCGGCCGCCGCCTCGCGCACGCGCGGGTGGTCGGCCAGGCCGAGGTAGTTGTTGGAGCACAGCAGCAGGACCGGGCGCCCGTCGAGCACCACGCGCGAGCCCTGCGGCCCGGAGACGTGGCGCATCCGCCGGTAGAGGCCGGACTCCCGCAGCTCCTCCAGGCGGGCTTCGATGTCGCTCACGGTCGTCGGCGCGGTGTTGGGGGTGGGTGGTGGGCGCCGATTCAGTGACCGAACGGCATGCCGGTGAGCTGGGCCGGCTCGGCCGGCTCGGCGGGCTCGGCGCCCGGCCAGCGGTTTGGCGCCCCGTCGGGCCGCGGCGGCACCTTGTCCTTCTTGGCGTAGCGCAGCTGCGCGGCCGGATCCCAGGTCGTGACCCTGATGCCGGCGTCCTCGGCCTGGGTGAGCGTGTCGAGGTAGTCCTCGACGACGTCGGAGGTCTCGCCGTCCAGCCACCCGCTGCGGTTGTCGGGCCGCGGGTTGGCGCCGTTGTCGGGCTGGCGGTTGATGTTGAGCCCGAGGTCGGTGAACATCGCGCGGTCGTCGGCCGGGTCGGCGTTGAGCGTCGTCAGGAAGTTGCCCATCATCACGCCGTTGAGCCCCGCCTTGACGGCCAGCGGCTGCAGGTCGCCGAGGTTCTCGACGCGCCCGCCGCAGAGCCGGAACAGCGCCGCCGGCAGGATCAGCCGGAAGATCGCGATCCACTTCACGACCTCCCACGGGTCCATGTAGTCGCGGTCGCCGAACTTCGTCCCGGGACGCGGGTTGAGCAGGTTGATCGGCACCGAGGTCGGGTCGATCTTGGCGAGCTCGAAGGCCATCTCGACGCGCTGCTCGCGCGTCTCGCCGAGGTTGAGGATCCCGCCGACGCAGGTCTCTAGGCCGGCCTCCTCGACCGCCTTGATCGTCCGCAGCCGGCCCTCGTAGCGGACCGTCGAGGAGACCTCGGGGTAGTAGGACTCGGCCGTCTCGACGTTGTGGTGGACGCGCTGGATCCCGGCGTCCTTCAGCGACTTGGCGCGGTCGACCGACATGTGCCCGACCGACGCGCAGCGCTTGAGGTTGGTGTGCTCGGCGACCAGCCGCGCGCCCTCCAGGACCTTCTCGAAGTCGCGCTTGGACAGGCCCTGGCCTTGGGTGACCATGCAGAAGCGGTGGGCGCCCGCGGCCTCGGCGGCCTTGGCGTGCTCGAGGATCTGCTCGGGCTCCATCATCGCGTGCATCGGCGTCTCGGCCTCGGCGAAGCGCGACTGGGCGCAGAAGCCGCAGTCCTCGGCGCAGCCGCCGGACTTCGCGTTGACCAGCGAGCACATGTCGGTGCTGTCGCCGAACTGCTCCTGGCGCGCCGCCCAGGCCCGGTCGACGAGCGCGAGGATCGCGTCGTGGTCCTCGATCTGGCCGAGGCGGACGGCTTCTTCGCGGGTGATGAGCGACGGCATGCCCGGCACAGTAGGCACGGCTCCGGACGTGACAGACCCGCCCCGATCGGACCCGGGACTGGACGGTCGTCGAGGCCCCGATCATCAGAAGTGGGGATGGCGAAACGTCGCTCACCAACCGATGATGTGCACTACGTGGCTGCCGCCGATCCGATCCGAGTCCTGCTCTGCGACGACGCCGAGGGCTTCCGGGCCCTGATGCGCTCGTCGCTGGCCGACGACCCGTCGATCGAGATCGTCGGGGAGGCCTCCGACGGCGTCGCCGGGGTCGAGGCGACGGCCGAGCTGCAGCCCGACGTCGTCCTGCTGGACATGTCGATGCCGCGCATGGGCGGCCTGCAGGCGATCCCGAAGATGCGCCGCAGCGCGCCGCGCGCGTCGATCATCGGCCTGTCGAGCCTCTCGGCCGCGCGCATGGCCGCGCCGTCGATCGAGATCGGCGCGCACAGCTACCTGGAGAAGGGCACCGGCCTGGAGGACATCCGGGCCGCGATTCACGAGGCCGCCGAGCGCTGAGCGCGGCGGGCGCCGACCGCTAGCGTGCGGCGGCGTGGATGACGTAGAACTGGCCCGGCGCTCGATCCGGGGCTTCGGCGAGATGGTCGCCGCGCTGGGCGCTTCGGACGCGGTGCGCCGCCCCGACGCGATCGGCGCCAAGGTCGACGGCGCGGCCGACAACCACTGGCTCGACGCCGCCGTCGTGCCCTACGACGCGACCCCGCCGGCCGCCGACGACCCGTCACTGCCCCACTGCGTCTGGACGACGGCCGGCGCGATGGCCGAGCGCGAGGAGGTCCCGGTCATCGCGATGCCGTGCCTCGGCGTGGAGCTGGCCGCGCTGGACGGCGCAGACCCCGGCGCGCGCGACGGGCAGGCGCCGCCGATGGCGGTCGTCGGCGACCTCAACGACCGCGCCTACGGCCAGTTCGAGGCGCTCGCCCCGCTGCTGGGCGGGGTGGCGGGCGACGATCGCCTCCGCGCCCACGGCGTGCGGGTCGAGGGCGAGTGGGCGTGCGTGGCGCTGACGCTGCGCCTCGGCGACGACGCGTCGGTCCAGTACGTCGCGACCGAGGAGCGCTTCCGCCGGCGCGGCCTGGCGAGCCGCCTGCTGCTCGCCGCGCTGGCGGCCGAGCGCGACGCGGGCGCGACGACCGCGACGCTGCAGGCCAGCCCCGACGGGCTGGGCGTCTACGAGCGCCTGGGCTTCCGGCGCGTGGCGCTGCTCAAGGCGTTCGTCCGGGCGCCGTAGCCCGGATCAGCGCCCGCAGCACTTCTTGTACTTCTTGCCGGTCCCGCACCAGCACGGGTCGTTGCGGCCCGGCGGCCAGGCGATCGCCCCGCCCTCCTGGGCGACGTCGTAGGCCGCCCGCGCCCGAACCTCCGCGGCGCCCTCGTCGAGCTCGTTGGCCTCCGCCAGCGCGCGCACCCGGGCGACCGTCAGCGGCGCGACCACCGGGTGGCGCGGGGCGCCCGGGGCCACCGCGCGCATCCGCCGGTCGAGCTCCAGCGCGTAGGCCGCGTGACCGTCCTCGCGCCAGTCGGCGGCGAACTCGGGCCACGCGTCGAGGGCGAGCGGGAACTCGTCGAGCCCGAAGTACGGCGTGGCCACCGGCGTGTCGGCGCCCTGTGCCGCGGCGCGCGCCAGCGCCAGCCGGGCGGCCTCGTCGACCGGCTCGGCCTCCAGCCCCGCGTCGGCCAGCGCCTGCGTGCGCTCGGCGACGATCTGGCGCAGCGTGTCGCCGTCGGCGCCGCCGTGCAGGGCCAGCTCCAGCGCGCGGGCGAACAGCTCGGCGGCGGCCGCGGGCTCGTCGGCCTCGGCGTGCGCGCTGCCGGCCAGGAACGGGACGGTGGGATCGGCCGGGTGCTCGCGCTCCAGCGCGGCCCAGATCGCGTCGGACTCGCCGCGGCGGCCGGCCAGGACGTGCATCCACGCGACGTGCCAGCGCTGGTCGGCGCCCGTGAGCTCCTCGAGCTCGGCGAGGACTGCGATCGCGTCGTCGTAGCGGCCCGTGGTCTCCAGCGTGTCGACGCGCGCCTCGAGCGCCTCGATCTGCTTGGCCGATGCGGCGCGTGACATCAGCGTCCCTGCCAGCGAGCGGGTCGCTTCTGGCCGAACGCCTTGACGCCCTCCTGGAGGTCGTCGGAGGCGAAGCACTCCTTGCGCAGCGCGATCAGCTCGGCCTCGACGTCGGGCTTGAGCTCGGCCTCGGCCGACAGCAGCGCCCGCAGCACGCGCTTGTTGCCACGGACCGACAGCGGGGCATTGGCGGCCAGCTCGGCCGCCCAGTCCAGCGCCGTGCCCTCGAGGTCCTCCGCGCCGGCGACCTCGT
>JAOPZD010000588.1 GCA_025964295.1 Conexibacter sp. | reverse complement strand
GCGCGGGCTGCCCCGCGAGCGGGCGGCGAGCCTCGCGGCGCTGGCGGTCGCGGCGATCGAAGGCGCGGTCGTGCTGTCGCGCGCGCAGCGGTCCAGCGCGCCGATGGAGCAGGTGGCCGACGAGCTGCTCGCGGTTGCGGCGGGGGCGCTCGGGGAGGGATCGCGAGCCTGATGTGATAAGAATGGGTCTCGTTTATGCGAGCCCTCCCGCGCCTCCTCCCCGTAGTTGTCGTCCTTGCCGTCGTGGCCTCCGGCTGTGGCTCGTCGAGCTCGGGCTCCTCCTCGGCGCCGGGCGCGATCGACGTCGTGGTCACCACGACGCAGCTGGGCGACGTCGTCCGGGCGATCGGCGGCGATGCCGTCGACGTCCATCAGATCCTCAAGCCCAACACCGACCCGCACGACTACGAGCCGCGCCCCAAGGACATCCAGGAGACGGCGGGCGCCAAGCTCGTCGTCACCAGCGGCGACGGCCTCGACGCCTGGATGGGCGACGTGGTGCGCAACGCGGGCGGCTCGCCGACGGTCCTCGACGCGGGCGCCGGCCGGCCGGTCACGCTGCCCGGCGAGGACACCGGCCCCGAGGCCTCGCGCTTCGACCCGCACTGGTGGCACGACCCGGTCGACGTCGAGTACGCCGTGGGGCGGATCCGCGACGCGCTGGTGGCGGCGGATCCGGGGGCGCGGGCCGCCGTCGAGCGCGGCGCCCGCGCGTACCTCGGCAAGCTCCGCCGGATGGACGCCGGCATCGCGCGGTGCTTCGCGCGCGTGCCCGCCGCCCAGCGCAAGCTGGTCACCGACCACGACGCGTTCGGGTACTTCGCCAAGCGCTACGGCATCGACGTCGTCGGCGCCGTCATCCCGTCCCAGACGACGCAGGCCCAGCCCTCGGCGGGCGATCTGGCCAAGCTCACGACCGTGATCCGCCGCGAGGGCGTCAGCGCGGTGTTCCCGGAGTCGTCGATCAACCCCAAGCTGGCCAAGGCGATCGCGCGCGAGACCGGCGTGAGCGCCGCCTACTCGCTGTACGGGGACACGCTGGGGCCGGCGGGCTCGCGGGGCGCGACGTACCTCGGGATGGAGGTGGCCAACGCGGACGCGATGGTGCGCGGGTTCACCGCCGGGCGCGCGGGGTGCGCGGTGGCGGGGTTGTCGTAGGCGTCGCCCAGCTCCGTGTCGTCTGGTGTCCCGCATAGGGACACTCGACGACACGGACCTGGGCCGCTCGGACGCCGGGTCAGCCCGCCAGCGCGGGCCGGCCGTTCGGCGTGCCGGCCGCGCCCGCGCCGTCGTCCGGCGTCCACTTGCGCAGCTCGCGCTGGGCGATCGTGCGCTTGTGGACCTCGTCGGGGCCGTCGGCCAGGCGCAGCGTGCGCTGGTGGGCGTACATCGAGGCCAGCGGGAAGTCGTCGGAGACGCCGCCGCCGCCGTGGACCTGGATCGCGCGGTCGATGACCTTCAGCGCCACCTGCGGCGCCGCGACCTTGATCGCCGCGATCTCGACGCGCGCGTGGCGGTTGCCGACCGTGTCCATCAGCCAGGCGGTCTTCATCGTCAGCAGCCGGATCATCTCCAGCTCGATGCGCGACTCGGCGATCCAGTCCTGGATGTTGGCGTTCTCCGAGACGGGCTTGCCGAACGCGACGCGCTGCTGGGCGCGCTGGCACATCAGCTCCAGCGCGCGCTCGGCCATGCCGATCGAGCGCATGCAGTGGTGGATGCGGCCCGGGCCCAGGCGCGCCTGGGAGATCATGAAGCCCTCACCCTCGCCGGCCAGCAGCGCGGTGGTCGGGACCCGCACGTCCTCGAAGAGCACCTCGGCGTGGCCCTCGCGGTCCTGGTAGCCGAAGACCGGCAGGCCGCGGACGATCGTCACGCCGGACGTGTCGATCGGGACGACGAGCATCGACTGCTGGGCGTGCTTGGGCCCGTCGGGGTTCGTCTTGCCCATGACGATCAACACCTTGCAGTTGCGGTGCAGGGCGTTGGACGTCCACCACTTGCGGCCGTTGATGACGTACTCGTCGCCGTCGCGCTCGATCCGCGTCTCGATGTTGGTGGCGTCGCTGGAGGCGACCGCCGGCTCGGTCATCGCGAACGCGCTGCGGATCTCGCCGTCGAGCAGCGGGCGCAGCCACTTGTCCTTGTGCTCGTCGGTGCCGAAGAGCGTGAAGACCTCCATGTTGCCCGTGTCGGGCGCCGCGCAGTTCATCGCCTCGGGCGCGAGGTGGGCGGAGCGGCCCATGATCTCGGCCAGCGGCGCGTACTCGGCGTTGGTCAGCCCCGGGGATGGGAGGGCCTCATCTCCGTGGGGGTGGAAGAGGTTCCACAGGCCGCGCTCATGGGCGTCGGCCTTGAGCTCCTCGAGGATCGGCGGATGGAAGTGCGGATCGCCGGACTCCCGCATCTGCTGCTCGTAGACGGCCTCGGCCGGGTAGATGCGCTCGTCCATGAACGCCTGGACGCGTCCCTGGTAGTCCCTGCAGCGATCGGTCAGCTCGAAGTTCATGGGCTTGCTCGTTCTCTCAGTCGCGGGGCGGAAGGGGCGGGAAGGCGGGCGGGCGCTGCTCGGTGTAGCTCTGCACGCCCTCGGTGACGTCGGGTCGGCGGAAGGAGGCGATCATCGCGTCGTCGGCGGCCGCGACCGACTCGGCGAACGAGCGGTCGAGATCGGCGTGGACCTGGGACTTGATGATGGCCATCGACGCGGGCGAGCAGTGCTCGGCCAGGTCGGTGGCGTAGGCGACGGCGTCGGCGACGACCGACTCGCGGCTGGACAGCCGGTCGACGAGGCCGAGCCGGTGGGCCTCCTCGCCGCGGATCACCCGGCCGGAGAGCAGCAGGTCCAGCGCGGCGCTCTGGCCGATCAGCCGCGGCAGGATCCAGGAGATCCCGTACTCGGCGATCAGCCCGCGGCGCACGAAGGCGGTCGTCAGCTTGGCCTCCGGCGTGGCGAACCGCAGGTCGCAGTACAGCGCCTCGACCAGGCCGAGGCCGGCGGCCGCGCCGTTGACCGCGGCGATCATCGGCTTGCGGATCGTCAGCGGGAACGTGCGCGCGCGGGGGCGGTCGCGCAGCACGGCCTCCAGGTCGCGGGTGCCGTCGCCGATCGCCTCCAGGTCGTCCATGTCGGCGCCGGCGCAGAACCCGCGCCCGGCGCCGGTGACGACGATCGCCTTGACCTCCGGGTCGGCCTCGGCCGCGTCGAGGTGCGCGTAGTAGCGCGCCTCGAGGGCGTCGTTCCACGCGTTGAGGCGCTCGGGGCGGTTGAGGGTGAGCACCAGGACCCCGCCGTGGCGTTCGGCCAGGACCGTGTCGGTGGAGGGTGGTGCGAGGCTGTCGGACATCGGCCGTCCCTTCGAAGTTGAGTTCGGATTCAACTTTACGCGATCAGGCGGATCGCCGTCGTGCGCTCGGGCGGAGGCCGAAGCGGGCGTCGAGCTCGGCCAGCGTGGCGGCCGCGTCGCGGTGCAGGACGCCCTCGATGCCCAGCCGCGCGGCGCCGTCGAGGTTGTGCTGGATGTCGTCGACCATGACCGCCGACCCCGGCGCGACGCCGAGGCGCTCGCAGGCGATGGCATAGATCTTGCGCGACGGCTTGCGCACGCCGAGCTCGGTCGAGACGACGACGACGTCGGCCAGCGCGGCGAGGTCGAAGCCCCGGTAGCAGTCGCTGCCGAACTGGTTGGTGACCAAGGCGATGGGGATGCCGGCGGCGCGCAGGGCGCCGACGCCGTCGACCATCGCCTCGTCGGGGCCGAACCCGGCCTGCATGCGGTTCAGCAGGCCCTCGGGCTCGGTCGGCGCGCCGTGCGCCGCGAGGCGGGCCGCGAAGCCCGCGTTGAAGGCCGCGTCGTCGATCGTGCCGTTCTCGTTGGCGACCAGGAGCGCGCTGGACTCCGGGTCGGTCGCGAGCAGGCGCAGGACCAGGTCCTCGTCGTCGGAGATCTCGCGGGCGAAGGCGCGGAAGGCGTCGTGGACGCTGGTGGTCAGCACGCCGCCGAAGTCGACGAGCAGCGCGCTGCGGCCGGCGTCGGCGCTCACGTCGTCGTCACCGCGCCCTGGAGGCGGCGCATGCCGCGCAGCCAGCGGTCGTAGTCGGTGCCCTTGCGCCGGAAGAACTCCAGGACCTCGGGGTGGGGGAGGACGAGGAACGTCTCGGCCGCGATCGCCTCCAGCACGCGGTCGGCGACGGTCTCGGGCTCCAGGATCTCGCCGGCCACGGCGACGACGTTGGCGCCCAGCGCGGTCTGCGCGTCGTCGGCGTCCAGGCCGGAGTTCAACATGTCCGTGTTGACGCCCATCGGGCACAGGCAGCTGACGCCGATGCCGCGGTCGCCGTAGGTGACCGACAGCCACTCGGCGAAGGCGACCGCCGCGTGCTTGGTCACCGAGTACGGCGCGGCGCCGATCTGGGTGAGCAGGCCGGCGGCCGACGCGGTGGCGACGAAGTAGCCCGATCCGCGCTCGAGCCATCTCGGCACGAGCAGGCGCGCCGCGCGGACGTGGGCCAGGACGTTGACGTCGATCGTCCGCGCCCAGTCCTCGTCGCTGTCGCCGAGGCCCTGCGCGCCCGGGACGCCGGCGTTGGCGCAGTAGAGGTCGACGGGGCCGTGGCGCTCGCGCGCGACCTCGAGGACCTTCTTGATGTCCTCGGTCTTCGAGCTGTCGGCGGCGACGTCGACGCCGGCGCCGTCGAGGTCGGTCGTCACCACGTGGGCGCCGGCCTCGGCGAGCGCGTGGGCCAGCGCGGCGCCGATGCCGCCCGCCGCGCCGGTGACCACCGCGACCTTGCCGTCGACCCTCACTTGGCGGGCCCCGCGGCGGTCGCGGCCGCCGTCGCGTCGGAGGCGGCGCGGACGCCCTCGGCGTCGATCGCGCGCTTGAGGATCTTGCCCGTCGGGCCCTTGGGCAGGGTCTCCATCACCTGGAACAGGCGCGGGACCTTGTAGGCGCTGAGGCGCTCCTTGGCCCACGCCCGGAACCGGGCGGCGTCGAGCTCGGCGCCGGGGCGCAGCGCGACGACGGCCGCGACCTCCTCGCCGAAGTGCTCGTCGGGCACGCCGATGACCGCGACCTCGACGACGTCGGGGTGCTCGTAGAGGACCTCCTCGACCTCGCGCGGGTAGACGTTGTAGCCGCCGCGGATGATGAGGTCCTTCTTGCGGTCGACGATGCGGATGTCGCCGTCGGCGTCCTCGGTGCCGAGGTCGCCGGTCTTCAGCCAGCCGTCGGCGTCGAGCACCTCGGCGGTCGCCTCGTCCCGGTTCCAATAGCCGCTCATCACGACCGGGCCCCTGATGTGGACCTCGCCGACCTCGCCCGTCGCGACCTCGGCGCCGTCGTTGCCGCGGATCTCGACCTCGCACCGCGGCAGCGCGATGCCGACGCAGGACGGCTTGCGCGCGCGGTGCAGGCCGTTGAAGGTGGCGGCGCCGGTCGTCTCGCTCAGCCCGTAGCCCTCGAGGATCACGCAGCCGAAGCGCTCCTCGAACGCGTTCATGACCTCGGCGGGCATCGCGGCGCCGCCGGACGCGGCGAGCCGCAGCGTCTTGAAGTCCTCCTTGTCGTCGGCGCCCGCGGGCGCGTGCAGCAGCGCGTTCCACATCGTCGGGACGCCGGACATCATCGTGAGCCGGTCGCGGCGGAGCATGCCGAGGAGGTCGCCGGCGTCGAAGCGGGCGAGGATGCTGAGGCTCGCCCCGGCGCGGAGCGTCGTGCCCATGACGACGGCCTGGCCGAAGACGTGGAAGAGCGGCAGCGCGGTGCCCATGCGGTCGTCCTCGGCGACCTCGAGGACCTCGCTGAAGATCTCGGCGCAGGCGATCAGGTTGCCGTGCGTGAGCTGGGCGCCCTTGGGACGGCCGGTCGTGCCGGAGGTGTAGAGGATGACCGCGTTGTCCGATGCGTCGCGCGGGTGGGGCTGGTCGACGGGCGCGTCGCCGGCGAGATCGGCGAGGTCGGGGCCCAGCGACCAGAAGGGGACGTCCAGCGCGGTCGCGGCCTCCTGCGAGGGGCCGGTGCCCTCGTGCCAGGCGAGGACGAGCGAGACGCCCGCGTCGGTGCCCACGTACTCGAGCTCGGGGCGGGTCGACATGGTGTTGGCCGTCACCGCGACGGCGCCCGCGGCGTGGATGCCGTAGTAGGCGCCGGCGAACTCCGGGACCGAGGGCGCGACGAGCAGGACGCGGTCGCCG
>JAOPZD010000268.1 GCA_025964295.1 Conexibacter sp. | reverse complement strand
GCAGCGCAAGCGGTGCCACCTGCGGCCGGCGGGCCTGGCGCGCGGGCTGGCAGGGCACGGGTCGCCACGGCTCGTCCGCGCGCCGCTCGTCGTGCTCGTCCGGCCCGAGCGCGCCGGTGACCCGTCGACGTTCTGGATCTACCTACGGCTCGACCGGCCGCTCACGCAGCTCATGGACACCAGCGTCGACGGCTCGCGCCACGACCTCGACACGCCCCGTGGCATCGAGCGCGAGTCCAAGGACCGGCGCTGCGTCGGCGTCGCCTTCGACGACGCGCAACCCCCGCTGCGTGACCCCCATCCTGGCCAACAGGTCAGCGTCGGCATCCGCATCGGCCGCCACACGACGTGGACCGCCCCGACCCGCATCCGCCTCGCGCTATCGCGCGACTTCAGTAGCCCGCCGGACCCGTGGTTCACGGCGCTGGGCTGCCCCGGGCGATGAGCTAGCGGAAGACGACGCGGCCGAGCAGGAAGAAGCTCAGGACGGCGCTTGCCATCCTGGCGCGTGGTCCGCAACAGGTCCAGTTCGGCGAGATCGTCGCTGTCGCGCTCGGTCGGCGTGGGCCGGGTCGCCCGACCTTCCGGCTGGCCCGGCCGACGATGCCGGGCGTGGCCAGGTCGCGGATCTCGCGGCGCGCGCTGCGCTTCATAGACGCGCAAAGGTCTTGAAGAACCGGGCGATCCAGGAGATCGACCGTGGCGCTGCGATCTCCTTCCAGGTAGCTGTCGTCCGGCATGCCGACGGCAGCCTGGGCCGATCGCCCGGCTTCGTGAAGACCTCGTTCGTGACCTAGAGGCCGCCTCCAGCGGCCAAAACTCGCGGCCTGCGCTACCGACCCGGCTCAACGGGCCAGGGGAAGATCCCGTTCTCCATGATCGTCTCGCCGTCGGCAGACAATCTCCCACCGGGCCGCAGGTCGCAGATGAGATCCCAGTGCAAGGCGCTGCCGTTCTTCCCGCCCGTCTCCGGATACGAGCGGCCGAGCGCGACGTACACCGTCCCGCCGATCTTCTCGTCGAAGCAGGCGGCGTGTATCGCGGGGTGCTCCTACGTAGCCAGGACGCCTGGCAACAGCGAATGTGACTGCTAGGCACCGCTTGGATGAGAGTGCGGAACGACCGTTGATCGTGGGAGTCGCGGATGCGACGATCGTGGTCCGGGTGGGCGGCTCGCGGCGATCGGCGCCCGATGAAGTCGCAGCCGTGGCGTCCCCAGTCGGCCAAGGCGAGAACTCGACACAGCGAGGTGCCGGAGATGAAGGCGATCGTGGTGACGGATCAGGCCGCTGGAACGGCCGGGATGAAGCTGGTGGAGCGTCCCGAGCCGTCGGCGGCGATCAACGATGTCATCGTTGAGGTGCACGCGTCGGGATTCGTTCCGACCGAGGTTGAGTGGCCTTCGACCTGGGCCGATCGTGCCGGCCATGGGCGAGGGCCTTCGGTTCTCGGTCATGAGCTGGCCGGAGTGGTCAGCGCCCTCGGGTATGGCACGACGGGGCTGTCGGTGAGACAGCGGGTGTTCGGTATCTCGGACTGGCATCGTGACGGCACCCTGGCGGAGTATGTGGCCGTCGAGGCGCGCAATCTCGCGCCGCTGCCGGGCGACGTCGAGTTCACAGTGGGCGCGAGCCTGCCGATCTCAGGCCTGACCGCGTGGCAGGGACTGTTCGACCATGGCCGCCTTCAGGCGGGGCAGAGCGTTCTCGCGCACGGTGCGGCCGGCGCAGTCGGGGCGATGGTGATGCAGCTCGCACGCGAGGCCGGCGCCTACGTCATCGGCACCGGGCGCGCCGCCGACCGCCAGAAGGCGCTCGACTTCGGCGCGCAGGAGTTCGTCGACCTCGAGAACGACGCCCTGGAAGATGTCGGCGGCGTCGACCTGGTGTTCGACGTCATCGGCGGAGACATCCAGAAGCGATCCGCGAGCCTGATCCGGGCCGGAGGAACGCTGGTGACCGTCGTGGGGCCGCCCGAGGCGCGGCCTGCCGACGGCCGAGCGGTCGACTTCGTCGTCGAGTCTGATCGTGCCCAGCTGGGCGAGGTCGTTCAGCGGGTGCGGGACGGACGACTGCGGACCAACATCGGCGACGTCGCGACCCTCGACGACGCCGTCGCCGCCCTCAACTCGACCGAGCGGCTCAAGGGGAAGACGATCATCCGCGTTCGCCCGTGAGGGCTCCCGGACGTCGAGCCATTCCCGGCGGTCCGCACATGCCCTAACAGATAGTCTGACTATTGAGTTCAGTGTCTGGCTCCGACGAGCCCTGGCAGCCCACCAGCATGGGTTCGCTTGGCAACACCGCAACGGCGTTCGCAAGACGCTGGACCCGCTGCCCAACTTCACCGCCACGCGCGTCCCCGCACAAGGGCGTGATCTACGTGCGACTTCCAGGCCGGAAGGAGGGCCACGGCTCGCTCTAGGACGCTGGGGGTTCGAACGGCCAGGGGAAGATCCCGTTCTCCATGATCGTCTCGCCGTCGGCAGACAATCTCCCACCGGGCCGCAGATCGCAGATGAGATCCCAGTGCAAGGCGCTGCCGTTCTTCCCGCCGGTCTCCGGATACGAGCGGCCGAGCGCGACGTGCACCGTTCCGCCGATCTTCTCGTCGAAGAGGATCGCCCCGATGGCGCGGTCGATCCCGTAGTTGGTGCCGATGCCGAGCTCGCCGAGGCGGCGGGAGCCGTCGTCGGTGGCCAGCGCGCGGTCGAGGTACTCCTGGCCGTGCTCGGCGGTGGCCTCGACGACGAGGCCGTCGCGGAACGCGAGCTCGACGCCGCGGACGTCGACGCCGGACGGGGAAGACGGGATCGTGAAGCGGATGCGGCCGTTGGCGGAGCCTTCGTGCGGGCCGGTGAAGACCTCGCCCGAGGGCATGTTGCGCTTGCCGTCGCTGTTGACCCACGTGCGGCGGCTCACGTCCAGGCGCAGGTCGGTGCCGTCGGCCTCGATCCGGATCTCCTTCGCGCCCTCCAGCCGCCCGATCAGCGCCGCCTGGAACTGGTGCAGCTCGCCCCAGCCGGCGACCGGGTCGGGCCGGTCGAGGAAGAGCGCGCGGGCGACGAAGCGGGAGAAGTCGTCGAGGCCCATCCCGGCCAGCTCGGCGTTGGCCGCCGTCGGCCACAGCGTCGAGCACCAGCGCTTCTTGAGCATCTGCTCGCGGACCGGGCGGCGGGCGCGGGCGGTGCGGGTGATCAGCGCCGGGTCGACCGCGGCGAGCGCGCGGACGTCGTCGGGCGCCTGGATCCCGACGGTCGCGTGGATCTTGCGCGCCTCCTCGAAGGACAGCGACGGGAAGTTGTCGAGCTGGTGGTCGCGCGCGTGCTCGTAGAACCCGCGGGCCTCGCCGGGCAGCTCGACGCGCAGGAAGGGCCAGGCGTCGCGCTCGAGGATCGACCGCTGCAACTCCAACAACAACGGCGCGGCGAGCGTCGTCGAGCGGACCAGCACCTGCTGGTCGGGCCGGACGTCGAGGCAGTAGCCGGTCAGCAGGTCGGCGAACGCGGCGGCGTCGAGGTGCTCGGTGACTACGGAGGAGTCCTGCGCGCTCATGCGAGCGCCCACCCTTCCTCCAGCGCCCGGACGGCGGCCGCCTCGTCGCCGGGCGGGCGGGCCATCCTCCGCGCGGTCGCGCGCACCAGCCGCTCCTGAGGCTCGGGCCGCGCGCCCTCGC
>JAOPZD010000263.1 GCA_025964295.1 Conexibacter sp. | reverse complement strand
CGGCGCAGCGCGGCCTCGGGGTCGGCGTCGCCCAGGCCGCCGAGGTCCAGCAGCTGGCGGGTCAGCTGGAGCGTCACCTCCAGCAGCCGCGGGTCCGCGCCGGCCGGGTCGGCCAGCAGCGCGATCGACTCGCGGACCTCGAGCGCGTTGCCCGCCGTGCGACCGAGGACGCGGTCCATGTCGGTCAGCAGCGCCACGGTGGGCAGGCCCGCCGCCACGGCGACGTCCACGAGCGCGCGCGCGAGGGCGCGGGCGTCGTCGAGCTCGCTCATGAACGCGCCGCTGCCGTGCTTGACGTCCATCACCAGCCCGCCGAGCCCGGCGGCGAGCTTCTTGGACAGGATCGAGGAGACGATCAGCGGGATCGCCTCGACGCTGCCGGTCGCGTCGCGGATCCCGTACAGCTTGCGGTCGGCCGGGGCGAGGTCGTCGGTCTGGCCGCCGATGACGCAGCCGACCTCGCGGACGACGCGGCCCATCAGCGCCGCGTCGGGCGTCGCGTTGTAGCCGGGGATCGTCTCGAGCTTGTCCAGCGTCCCACCGGTGTGGCCCAAGCCGCGGCCGGAGATCATCGGCGTCACGCCGCCGCACGCGGCGATCAGCGGCGCGAGGATCAGCGACACCTTGTCGCCGACGCCGCCGGTCGAGTGCTTGTCGAGCACCGGCTTGTCGATGCCGGACCAGTCCAGGACCGTGCCGCTGTCGCGCATGCCCAGCGTGAAGGCGGGCAGCTCGGTCGCGTCGAGGCCGCGGAAGAAGACCGCCATCGCGAAGGCGGCGACCTGCGCGTCGCTCAGCGTCCCGTCGCCGATGCCCGACGCAATCGCGCGCAACTCGTCGGGGCTCAGCGCCTTGCCGTCGCGCTTGTCGCGCAGCAGCTCCTTGGTCGGGCGGATCGTGGTCGTCACGCGGCGTACTCCTGCACGAAGCGGATCAGCACGCGCTGCAGATCCTTGGCGGCGATCGCCGCCGACTCCAGCGTGTGCTCGTGGCTGAGGACCTCGTCGCCCATCCCCTCGGCGAGGTTGGTGATCGCCGAGACGGCGGCGACGCGCAGCCCGCAGTGGCGGGCGACGATGACCTCGGGGACGGTCGACATGCCGACCGCGTCGGCGCCGAGGACCTTGAAGGCGCGGATCTCGGCGGGCGTCTCGAACGACGGGCCGGCGACCGCGAGGTAGACGCCTTCGCTGAGCGCGACGCCCTCGGCGCCGGCGGCCGCGCGCAGCTGCGCGCGCAGATCGAAGTCATAGGCGTCGCCCAGCCCGACGAAGCGGGGTCCCAGCTCGTCGTCGTTGGGGCCCATCAGCGGGTTGGCGCCCATCAGGTTGATGTGGTCGGTCAAGGCCATCAACCGGCCCGGCCCGACGTCGCCGTTCAGCGACCCGGCCGCGTTGGTCAGCACCAGCGTCTCGGCGCCCAGCGCGCGCACGGTCCGGACCGGGACGGCGAGGTCGCTGGCCGGGATCCCCTCGTAGAGGTGCGCGCGGCCCTGCAGGACGACGACCGGCGTGCCGGCCAGCGTCCCGAGGACCAGGCGCCCGGCGTGGCCGACGACCGAGCCGACCGGGAAGCCCGGCAGCTCGGCGTAGGGGATCGCGGTCGCGCCCTCGACGGCGTCGGCCAGGCCGCCGAGGCCGGAGCCCAGGACGAGGCCGAGCCGCGGGCGGACGAACGCGTCCCCCGCGGTGGAGCGGATCGCCTCGGCGGCGGCGGTCAAGATCGCGATTCCTCCAGGTCGAACGCGAGCGGCAGCAGCTCGGCGAGGGTGACGGTGCGGCGGACGCCTTCGGGCCCGCTGAGGTGGATCGGCGTGTCGGCCGCGGCGAACTCCGACAGCCGCTGGCGGCAGCCGCCGCACGGGACGATCAGCTCGGTGTCGGCCATGACGACGACCTCGCGGATCGCGTGGCCGCCGGCGACGACCAGCGCGCCGATCGCCGACGCCTCGGCGCACGCGCCCTGCGGGTAGGCGCCGTTCTCGACGTTGGCGCCGCTGTGCAGCGCGCCGGTCTCGTCGCGCAGCGCCACGCCGACGTGGAAGTTGGAGTAAGGCGCGTAGGCGCGCTCCATGGCGGTGCGCGCGAGGTCGACCATCCGCGGCGTGGCCGCGCCCGCCTCGAGCAGCATCGCCGCGTAGCCGGTCGCCACCACGTCCTCGTCCCGCATGCCGAGGACCGCGCGCAGCTCGGTGACCTTGCGGTGCTCGGCGGCGAGGTCGGAGCCAGCCGGCGCGACCGCCTCCAACTCGACCCACGTGCCCAGCCCCTCGACCGCGTCGAGGTGGATGCGGACGCCCTCCCAGAGCAGGAGGCGGCGGAACTTCTCCACGACGACGACCGTGCCCAGCGCGGCGTCCAGCGCGGCGGTCAGCGTCGCGGGATCGGGCACGTCGACCAGGTGGTAGGCGCTGGTCCGCGCGGTGGCCTCGTCGGCACGCGCGTAGGCGATCAGCGTCGCCGAGCCGTCCTGCTCGCGCAGCTTGAGCCGGCCCTCGCGGGCGGCGAAGTAGGTGTCGATCTGGCGCAGGACGCCCTGGTCCTGGGCGCCGTGGCCGAGGGCCGCGGCGAGCGTCGCCTCCGGGTCGTGGTCGCGCGCCTTGAGCTCGACGTTGCGGTGGGGAGCCATCGCCGCGCCAAGCTACTAGATGGGTTATTCCGCGAGACGGGCCGTCGAGCGGCCGCACCGGACCCGCGGAAGAACGCATCTGGGTCGCGATCGGCGCCTGTCCTCGCTCCGGTCCATGGACTACCGTTGCCCCGCGATGGAAGGCCTCCGCGTCGTCGACCACCCCGTGATGGCCCGTGCCGTCACCGAGCTGCGCGCCAAGGGCACGACGCGGGCCGCGTTTCGCGCCGCGATGGCCGACGCCTCGTCGATGCTGGCCTACGAGGCGCTGCGCGACGTGCCCACGCGCGAGGTCGAGGTCGAGACGCCGCTGGAGCGGACCACCGGCTCGCGGCCGACCCCGGTCATGGTCGTCGCGGTCCTGCGCGCCGGGCTGGGCATGGTCGACGGCTTCCTGCGCTACGTCCCCGGCGCGTCGGTCGCCCACCTCGGCATGCGCCGCAACGAGGAGACGCTCGAGCCCGAGGACTACTACGAGTCGCTGCCCGAGGGCATCGAGACGTCCACGGTCTTCGTCGTCGACCCGATGCTCGCCACCGGCGGCAGCGCGACCGCCGCGCTCACGCGCATGCGCGCCAACGGCGCCGGGGACCTGCGCCTCGTCTCGCTCATCGCCGCCCCCGAGGGGGTCAGGGCCGTGCGCGCCGCGCACCCCGACGTGCCGATCCTCACCGGCGTGCTCGATCGCGGACTCGACGAGCGCGGGTACATCAGGCCCGGGCTCGGCGACGCCGGCGACCGCCTGTTCGGCACCGACTGACGAAGGGCACGACGAGCGCATGAGCGACAGCGACGACGACGGTCCCGGGGGCCTGCCGCTGTCCGGCGGGCATCCGCTCAACCAGCAGCTGCCCAAGGGGCGCCACGGCCTGTCGCGCGCGTTCATCGCCTCCAACCAGCGCGAGCGGCTGCTGGACGCGATCGCCAACGTCGTCGCCGAGAAGGGCTACGCGGCGACGCGCGTCGCGGACATCACCGAGTACGCGGGCGTGTCGCGCAAGACGTTCTACGAGCTGTTCACCGACAAGGAGGACTGCTTCCTCGCCGCCTACGACGCGATCACCGCACTGCTCATGGAGCGCATGGCGCGCGGGCTGGCCGCGGTGGCCGAGGCGTCCTGGGAGGGCAAGGTCAGCGCGCTGCTCGGCGAGTTCCTGCGCTTCCTGGCCGCCGAGCCGGCCTTCGCGCAGATGTGCATCGTCGAGGTGCTCGGGTCCGGGCCGAAGGGCCTGGCGCGGCGCGACGCGGCGATCGAGGCGTTCTTCCCGGTCGTCGACCAGCTCCCGCGCTCGCAGCCGGGCGCCGAGCGCTGGCTGTCGCCGATGACGCCCGTCTTCGTCACCGGCGGGATCCTCGAGGTCGTCTACGCGGCGATCCGCCGCGGCGAGACCGCGACGCTCCCCGACCTCGAGGAGGACCTGGCGCGCCTGGCCTTCCGCGCCTACCGGCCGGAGTCGTCGAGCTCGCAGCGGTAGGGCCCGGGCTTGGGCCGCGGCTCGCCGCCCGGGAACGCCAGCCGCGCGATCGTCCGCATCACGCTGCCCCACTGCTTGCCGAAGCGGCCCGTGTTGTAGGGGAGCTCGTAGCGCTCGCAGATCGCCTTGACGCGCGGCGCGATCTCGCCGTAGCGCGAGCTGGGCATGTCGGGGTACAAGTGGTGCTCGACCTGGTAGCCGAGGTTGCCGCTGAGCACGTGGAAGAGCGGGCTGCCCTCGATGTTGGCCGCGCCGAGCAGCTGGCGGACGTAGAACCCGCCGCGCGTCTCGTCGGCGACCTCGTCCTGGGCGAAGGTGTACGTCTGGTCGGGGAAGTGCCCGCAGAAGATGATCGCGTGGGCCCAGACGTTGCGCACGATGTTGGCGGTGAAGTTGGCCTTCAACGTGCTCTTGAAGCCCTTGCGGCCGCTGAGCGCCGGGAACGCGAGGTAGTCCTTGACGATCTGCGTCCGCGCCTTGCCCGCCATGCCCTTGAGCTCCTTGACGACCTGCTCCTTGGGCTTCTCGCCCCGGCGGATCGCCTCGAAGTCCAGGTCGTGGAAGGCGACGCCCCACTCGAAGAAGGCCATCAACACGAGGTTGTAGAGCGGCTGGGCGAGGTAGATCGGGTGCCACTTCTGGTGCGGGTCGATCCGCATGATCTCGTAGCCGAGGTCGCGGTCCTTGCCGCGGATGTTGGTGTAGGTGTGGTGGACGTAGTTGTGGGAGTGCTTCCACGCCTCGGCGGTCGAGGCCGAGTCCCAGTCCCACGTCGAGGAGTGGATCTTGGGGTCGTTCATCCAGTCCCACTGGCCGTGCATGACGTTGTGGCCGATCTCCATGTTCTCCAGGATCTTGGCCAGCGAGAGCGTGGCGGTCCCCGCGACCCACGCGGGCTTGTAGCGGGAGAACAGGAGGATCACGCGCGAGAGCACGACGAGCCGCCGGTGCAGCTCGATCATCGAGTGGATGTAGCGCGCGTCGCGGTCGCCGAGCTCGGCGAAGACCTCGTCGTGGATGGCGGCGAACTCGCGGCCCAGCTCCTCGATCTGCTCGTCGGTCAGCCGCGCGAGCGGGCTCTCGCCCGTCGGCTGCGCTGCTTGGGGTGCTTCTTCGGCAATCGTCATAGCTCGATCTCCACCGGCCCTTCGGCCGCGTTGACGCAGGTACGGATGGTCATGCCCTCGCCGCCGCTCAGCTCGCCCGTGCGCAGGTCGCGGACCTGGCCGGAGCAGAGCTTGCCGACGCAGGTGTGGCAGATGCCCATGCGGCAGCCGAAGGGCAGCTCCGCGCCGGCCTCCTCGCCGGCGACGAGGATCGGCGTGGCGCCGTCGCACTGGGCCTCGACGTCGCTGCGCGTGAAGCGCACGGTGCCGCCGGCGCCCTGCTCGCCGCTGCCGCCGCCGATGACCGGCTGGAAGCGCTCCATGTGCAGGTGGTCGGCGAGGCGCTCGGCGTCCCAGTGCTCGGTCAGCGCGTCGAGCAGGTCGCCGGGGCCGCAGGCGAAGGTCTCGCGCTCGCGCCAGTCCGGGCACAGCTCGTCGAGGTGGTCGGCGGCCACGAAGCGGCCGTGCTCGGCGGTGTGGCGGACGTGCAGCGTGAGCCCGTCGTGGCGGGCGTCGAGGTCGCGCAGGCGGTCGCCGAAGATGACGTCGTCCGGCGTCCGGGCGGAGTGGAGGTGGACGACGTCGCGCAGCGCGCCGCGGCGGTCCAGCGCGCGCAACATGGACATGATCGGCGTGATGCCACTGCCGGCGCTGATGAACAGCAGCCGCCGCGGCGGCGGCTCGGGCAGGACGAAGGGGCCCTCCACCCCGCCGAGGCGCACGATCGCGCCGGCGCGCGCGTGGCGCACCAGGAACGGCGAGACCGAGCCGGGCTCGTAGAGCTTGGGCGTGATGCTGATCTGGCCGTCGGCGCGGCCGGGGTCCGAGGTCAGCGAGTAGGCGCGCCAGTGATGGACGCCGTCGACGCGGACGCCGACGCGCAGGTACTGGCCCGGCTCGTGGCCCGGCCACTCCCAGCCCGGCTTGATGTGGAGGGTGACGGCGTCGCCGGTGTCGGGCTCGACGCGCTCGATCCGGCCGCGCAGCTCCTGGGTCGACCACAGCGGGTTGACGAGCTCGAGGTAGTCGTCGGGCAGCAGCGGCGTGAAGAACGAGCGCAGGCCGCGCAGCACGGTGAGCCGCCAGGCGGGGACCTGCGGGCGTGCTCCGGTCTCGGCCATCCTCCGCCTCCCTACCCGGCGTCCCGTCACAAGACGCACGCGTTTTCCGATGCGCCGCTAGCTTCCTGGCTCTCTATGCGAGCGTTCACGTGCGGGGTCTGCGGCCAATTGGTGTTCTTCGAGAACAGCGCCTGCCTGCGCTGCGGCTCGGCCCTGGCCTTCGACTGGGGCGCGCGCGAGCTGCGTACGCGACCCCAGGCGCCGCCGTGCGCCAACCGCGACGTGATCGGCTGCAACGGCCTGGCCGGCGCGCTGGGCGAGCTGTGCTTCGCCTGCGAGCTGACGCGCACGCGGCCCAACGACCAGGACGCGGCCGGGATCGCGCAGTGGGCCGAGGCCGAGCGGGCCAAGCGGCGGCTGGTGTTCGAGCTCGGCGAGCTGGGGCTGCCGATCCCGACGCGGCGCGAGAGGCCCGTGGGCGGGCTCGCCTTCGACCTGCTCTCCAGCGCGGTGCAGCCGGTGACCACCGGCCACGCGGACGGGATCGTGACGCTCGACCTCGCCGAGTCCGACGACGACGAGCGCGAGCAGCGCCGCGTCCAGATGGGCGAGCCGTACCGGACGTTGTTGGGGCACATGCGCCACGAGATCGGCCACTTCTACTTCCCGCTGCTGGTCGACGACGAGCTGACCCACGAGGCGGCGCGCGCGATCTTCGGCGACGAGACCGAGGACTACCAGGCGGCGCTGGACCGCCACTACGCCTACGGGCCGCCCGCCAACTGGGCGGCCGAGCACGTCAGCGCCTACGCGACGATGCATCCGTCCGAGGACTGGGCCGAGACGTTCGCCCACGTCCTGCACCTGCGCGACACGCTGCAGACCGCCGCGGCCTACGGCGTGCACGTGGAGGGTCCGGCGGGGCGGCCGGACCTGCACGCCGAGCCGGTCGACACCGGCGCGGGCGGCCTGCGTGCGGTGCTGGACGACTGGCTCGGGTTGACCTATGCCTTGAACGCCGTCAACCGCAGCCTGGGGCTCGACGACCTGTACCCGTTCGTGCTGACGGGGCCGGTCGTGGACAAGCTGGCGTTCGTGGACGCGCTGATGGCGCGGGCGGGCGAGCGGGCCGCGGCGACGGCCGCGGGCGCCTAGAGCCAGCCCTTCGCCAGGGCGAGCAGGAGGGCGTCGTTGGCGCCCTCGCCGATCTGGGTCTGCGGGGCGTCGCGGCGCAGGCGCGCCAGCTCGTCGCCGGCGGCGAAGGACCGCGACGCGGCCAGGCGCGCGGCGCGGTCGACGGCCCAGACCGCGACGTCGGAGGCCACGACCTTCGCGGCGGTCGACAGCTCGCGGACGTCCTCGGCGCGCGCGTCGACGGCGAGCGCGGCCTGCTCGACCAGCGCGGCGACGGCCGCGCGGCGGGCCACGATCTCCCCCACCCGCAGCTGCGCGTGGGTGTGGTCGCCCAGGACGCCGTCGCCGATCTCACGGTGCGTCGACTCGTCGACCGCGCAGGCCAGCGCGCGGTCGATGATGCCCAGCGCGCGGCAGGCGACGTTGACGCGGCCGACGTCGAGCGCGTCGAGCATCTGGCGCGCGCCGGCGCCCGCATCGTCGCCGAGGATCTCGGCGTCCGGCGCGTGGTGGGCGGTGAAGGCGTAGGCGGCGGACTCGACGCCGCGGTAGCCGAGCTTGTCGATCTCGGTCAGCTGCCAGGTCGGGGAGTCCCGGCCGTCGGCGGGGAGGATCACGCAGGACGGCTTGCCGGTGCCGGTGACCTCGGCCATCAGGAAGATCACGTCGCTGGAGACGCCGCCGGCGACCCAGCGCTTGTCGCCGTCGAGGACGAGGCCGCCGCCGGCCGCGTCGCCAGCGGGGCGTGCCGTCGTCTCGATGCGGTGCAGGTCGCTGCCGGCCTGGGGCTCGGTGATCGAGAAGGACGCCAGGACGGTGCCGCGGGCGATCCCGGGCAGCCAGCGCTCGCGCTGGGCCTCGGTGCCGTGGCGCGTGAGCAGCGTGGTCGCCAGGCCGGTCGGGTTGACGGCGCCGGTCAGCGAGATCCAGCCCTGGGAGAGCGTGCGCCAGGCGGGGACGAGGTCGGCGACGCCGAGGCCCGGGCCACCGTAGTCGCGGGGCACGAGCGCGCCGGTCAGCCCAAGCTCGACGAGGCGGTCCAGCACGCCGGCGGGCAGCTCGTCGGCGGCGTCCCAGGCGGCGACCGACGGGAGGACGACGTCGTCGACGAACGTCCGCACGGCGGTCTGCAGGTGGGCGGAGTCCGGGTGGAGCGTCAGCGTCATGGGCAGGACGTACCCGATGCGCCCTTGGCGACTGCACCTGCCAGCCGGCTGTCCAGGATTCTCGTATTTCGCGATCGAGCGGCGTAGCATGCGCAGTGGTCGTACGCGCTAAAGGTCATTTGAGCAGAATCATGGAAGAAAGGCTCACCATCGCCGAGATCGCCCGCCGTTCCGGCGTCGCGGTCTCCCACGTGCGCTACTACCAGCGCGCGGGACTGCTGCCGCCGGGCGAGCGGGCCGGGCGCGAGCTGCGCTATCCGGCCGTCGTGCTGGAGCGGCTGCGGGTCATCGCCGAGGCGCAGCAGGCGGGGCTGTCGCTGAGCGAGATCCGGGAGCTGTCGGAGCTGCCGGGGCTGGTGCTGGAGCCGCGGCGGCCGTCGCGGCTGCCCATGGGCGCGCGCCGGGTCACGGCCGCAGGCGTGCGCCGGCGGTCGTCGGTGGCGTCCTAGTGTCCTACTAGGGCAGCGGCGCGCCGGCGAGGGCCGCGACGGTGCCGACGGCGCCCGCGGCGACGAGGGTCTGCACCACGCCGGCGCGGGCGAGCAGC
>JAOPZD010000258.1 GCA_025964295.1 Conexibacter sp. | reverse complement strand
AGGGGTCGTAGCCCCAGACGTCCTCCAGCAGCCGCTGGCGGGGGACGACGATGCGCTCGTTGCGCATCAGGTACTCCAGCAGCTCGAACTCGCGCTGGGTCAGCTCGACCGCGCGGTCGCCGCGGCGCACCTCGTGCGTGTCGGGGTTCAGCGCGAGGTCCGACACCACGAGCGACGCGCTGCCGCGCGGCGGGCGGCGGCGCAGAAGCGCGCGCAGCCGCGCCAGCAGCTCCTGGCGCTCGAAGGGCTTGACGAGGTAGTCGTCGGCGCCGGCGTCGAGGCCGGCGACGCGGGACTCCAGCGCGTCGCGCGCGGTGAGCATCAGGATCGGGACGTCGTCGGCGGCGCGCAGGCGGCGCGCGACGTCCATGCCGTCGAGCTTGGGCAGCCCGAGGTCGAGCACGACGAGGTCGGGCACGAAGTCGTTGGCCGCGCCGAGCGCCGCCTCGCCGTCGCCGGCGATCCGCGTCTCGTAGCCCTCGAGGCGCAGCGAGCGCTGGAGCACCTGCGCGATGTCGTCGTCGTCCTCCACGATGAGGACGCGTGCCTGCCGCTCATGGCCGTCGATCACACAGGAATGGTAGGGCCAGGCCTCAAGGCGAGATCAAGGGCGCCGATCCCATGGGCGTGCTCCTGTACGCGGAGGCTGGCCGTACGCGTCGCTGGCTGCCGGCCGGCGGCACGCTGCCGGCCGCCGCGTTCGAGGCGCGCCACCGCACCGTCCTGGCGCTGCTGTGGCTGCACGTGGTCGCGCTGCCGGCCTTCGCGCTGGCCCGCGGCTACCCGCTGATCCACGGCGTGCTCGACACGCTGCCGATCCTCATCAGCGCGCTGGGCGCCGGCCACCGAGGGCTCGGGCGCCGCGCGCGGGCGTCGATCGGCGCGCTGGGCCTGGTGACCTGCTCGGCGATCTTCACCCACCTGTGGGGCGGCGTGACCGAGGCCCACTTCCACTTCTTCGTCGTCGTGGCGCTGCTGTCGCTCTACGAGGACTGGATCCCGTGGGGCCTGGCGATCGGCTACGTCCTGGTCCACCACGGCGTCATGGGGGCGCTCGATCCGCAGTCGGTCTACGGCGCGCACTCCGACGCGGTCGCGCACCCGTGGCGCTGGGCGGGCATCCACGCGGCCTTCATCGGCGCGCTGGCCGGGGTCAACCTCGTCAGCTGGCGCTCCAACGAGCTCGCGCGCCGCGGCGCCAGCAACGCGCGCGCCGCGCTGGCCCACCGCGCCGCGCACGACCCGCTGACCGGGCTGCCCAACCGCGGCGCGTTCGTCGAGCACGTCGAGGACGCGCTCGAGCGCCGCGCCGCCGGGTCCGCGTCCCTCGGCCGCGTCGCGGTGCTCTTCGTCGACGTCGACGACTTCAAGCTCGTCAACGACTCGCTCGGCCACGGCGCGGGCGACCGCCTCCTGGGCGCCGTCGCGCAGCGCCTGACCGCCGCGCTGCGCCCGCAGGACGTCGTCGCGCGCTTCGGCGGCGACGAGTTCACGATCCTGCTCGCCGACGTCGCGGGGGAGGGGGAGGCGCTGGCCGTCGCCGGGCGGCTGGCCGACGCGCTGCGTCCGCCGATCGTCCTCGACGGCGAGTCGCGCTTCGTCACCGCCAGCGTCGGCCTGGCCGTCGCGGGCGCCGACCAGGCCGAGGACGCCGACCTGCTGCTCCAGCACGCCGACGCCGCGATGTACCGCGCCAAGGAGCAGGGCAAGGCGCGCTGTGAGTCCTTCGACGACTCGCTGCGCGCGGTCGCGTTGCGCCGCCTGGCGCTGGAGGGCGGCCTGCGCGAGGCCGTGTCCAACGGCGAGCTGCACCTCGAGTACCAGCCGCAGGTCCGGCTGCCGGGCGGGGAGATCACGGGCGTCGAGGCGCTGATCCGCTGGCGCCACCCGCAGCTCGGCCCGGTTTCGCCGGCCGAGTTCGTGCCGATGGCCGAGCGCCTCGGGCTGATCGAGGACATCGGCGACTGGGTGGTGCGCGAGGCGTGCGCGGAGGCGATGCGCTGGGAGCGGACCGACATCGACGTCGCGGTCAACGTCTCGCCGCGCCAGCTCGTGACGCCCGGCTTCGCCGACACCGTCCGCGACGCCCTGGCCGCGTCGGGCCTGGCGGCGCGTCGCCTCTGCCTGGAGATCACCGAGACGGCGCTGCTCTCCGACGTCGAGCGGACGCGGGCGATGCTCGCCCGCCTGCGCGGCCTCGGCGTGCTGCTGGCCGTCGACGACTTCGGCGTCGGCCACGCGTCGCTGCGCCACTTGCGCCAGCTCCTGCCGGTCGACGTGATCAAGATCGACAAGTCGTTCGTCGACGGCGTCGTCGCCGACTCCGAGGACGCCGCCATCATCGCCGCCGTCGTGCGGCTGGGGACGGGCCTGGGCCTGGAGTGCGTGGCCGAGGGCGTGGAGTGCGCCGAGCAGGCCGAAGCGCTGGCCGCGCTGGGCTGCGGCGCCGCGCAGGGCTACTTCTTCGCCCGCCCGCTGGCGCCCGCGGCGCTCGCGGCGCTGCTGGCGCCCGCGCCCGTCTGACCGCCCGGCAGGGACGCGACGGGGCGCGTCGAAGGTGAGGGTCCGAGCCATGGCCACGACCCGCACCCCCGCCCAGCGCAAGCGCAAGCCTGCGCCCAAGTCCAAGTCCACCACGTCTGCGTCGAGCGCGGCCGCGCGCAAGCGCAAGCCGCCCGCCAAGGGCGCCACCCGTGCCCGCGCGCGGCGCTCCTCGGCGACCTGGGCGCCGCGGATCCCGGTCATCGAGCAGCGCCACCTCGACCTCTTCGGGCTGGCGCTCGTCGCCTGCGGCGTCTTCCTGGTCTTCCCGCTCTACCTCGGCTGGGACGGCGGCCAGGCGGGCGACGCCGTCGTCGACGGGCTCGCGCTCGCCGTCGGCAAGCTGCGCTACGTCGCCCCGCTGGGCATCCTCGCCGCCGGCGCGGTGATCGTCATGCGGCCCGTGCTGCCGTCGGTCCGCCCGTTCAAGTCAGGTGGCCTGTGCTTCGTCCTGGCCCTGGCCCTGATGTTCTCGGCGGGCACGCTGGGCCTCGGGCCAAGCACGCTGCGCGACGGCTTCTGGCACCAGGACTTCCTGCGCGAGCGCGGCGGCTACCTCGGCGAGGCGCTGTTCTACGTGTCGAGCAACCTGATCGGGTCGATCGGCACGCACATCTTCGCGCTGTTCCTGTTCCTGGCCGGGCTGCTGCTGCTGACCGGCGCGTCGGTGGCCGGCGTGCTGAAGGCGACGGGCGGGACCGTGGCGGAGTCCACGCGCGTGCTGCGCTCGGCGACCGCGACGGTGCGCCCGGAGGCGCCGGCGGCGGCC
>JAOPZD010000249.1 GCA_025964295.1 Conexibacter sp. | reverse complement strand
CGACGCGCACGCGCCGGCCGCGGCCGCGCCGCACGGGGCCGACGACGATCGCGCCGCCGCGGTAGACGTCGCGGTCCAGCAGCGAGTGGAGCGTGACGACCGGGTCGTCGTGCCGCGTCGCGGGATGGACGAAGTCGACGACGATGCCCGACTCCTTGCCGGGATGCCGGCGCGTCACGCGGCCGACGCGCTGCTGGTAGATGCGCTTGGACGCCGTGGGCGCCAGGTGCATGCAGATGGTCGCGCGCGGCGAGTTCCAGCCCTCGGCGAGCAGCTGGGCGTTGACCAAGACGTCGATCTCGCCGCGCTCGTAGCGGGCCAGGATCTCGGCCAGCTCGCGCTTGGGCGTCTCGCCCGAGACGCCCATCGCCTTGATGCCCTCCTGCCGGAAGGCCTCGGCGACGTTCATCGCGTGGCGCACGCCGGCGGCGTAGACCACGCCGGGCACGCCGTTGAAGCGCGTCTTGTACAGGTCGGCGATGGCCAGGTTGAACGGCAGCTGGTCCAGCAGCTCGGCCAGCATCTCCTGGTCGAACTCGACGTCGACCTCGCCCTTGCGCAGCGGCACCTTGGCGATCGTGCGCACGCCGGGGCCCGGCGGGATCCGGATCGACCGCAGCGGGGCGATGACGCCGCGGCGCGCGGCCTGCGCGAGGTCGAAGCGCGAGGTCTGGGTCGGGAAGAGGTCGGTGACGTGGCGGGCGATCAGCGCGCCCGTCGCGGTCATGCCGACGAAGATGGGGCCGGTCCAGGCGCGGATCGCGGCGGAGGTCTTCTCGCCCAGCGCGGTGTGCGCCTCGTCGCAGATGACGATCGTGTAGGCGTCGGAGATGCGGCCGGCGTTGCGGACGAACCACTGGTAGGTCTCGACCGTGACGGGGCCGTCGACGCGACCGGTGCCCTCGCCGTCCAGCAGCGGCGGCGACTCGCGCTTGCCGTAGCCGCGCGTGTGCAGCTCGCCGAGGAACTGGTCGACCAGGTTGCGGCGGTGGGTGAGGATCAGGACGCCGCCGGTGCGGGTCGCCTCCACGAAGCCCATCGCGGCGACGGTCTTGCCGGCGCCCGTGGCGTGCTCGAACCAGAAGCGCTTGCCCGCGTTGGGGTCGTCGGCCGCGCCCTCCTCGATGTCCTCGTCGACGTCCTCGTCGGCGTCGTCGTCGTAGGACTCCTCCTCGGCCGGCTCGTCGGGCTCGTCGTCCTCGTCGTCGTCGTCGAGGCCCTCGATCTCGACGTCGACCGGCGTGCGGTCCTCGGGCTCGTCGTCCTCGTCGTCGTCGTCGACGTCCGGCTCCTCCGGCTCGTCCGGCTCGGCCTCGGCGACCGCCGGCTCGGGCTCGTCGGCGACCGGCGCCTCCTCCACGGCCAGGACCGGCGCCGCGGCCTCCGCCGCCGCGCCGTTGCCGTTGGCGCCCTTCTGCGTCGAGGCCAGCAGCGCGACGAGCGTGCCCGACAGCGCGTCGACCTGATGCGGGTTGAGCATCGTGCCGTCGGCCAGGACGGGCTCGTCCTCCGACAGCACGCGCTCGAGCCCGAGCAGCAGCGCGTAGCGGCGCCGCCACTTCGTCGAGGGGACCTTCTCCCCGCGCTCGATCTCGGCCAGCGCGGCGTCGAGCGCGCGGCGGCGGGCGCCACCCGGCGCCAGGGCGACGGCGAGGTCCTCGCCCTCGTGCAGAAAGCGCTCACGGGTGAACGCCTCAGCCTTTGCGACGAGGGTGGGGTCAGGTACGGATGCGGCCTCGACGGCCGGCGTCGTGGGATCAGCCATGAAACGGCTCGCTCTACGTGAGAAGCGTCCGCGAAAGAACCAAGCGGCGGACGTGCGCTGACCGGTCCAGGGGACCGTTGGGAAGCGAGGGACCTCCCTGTCCAAAGCAGCTGCACCCTCGCGTCTCGACATAGGATACCCGATCAGCAGGTCAACACCCAGAAACCTGCGACCCTTCGAGCATGTCGCGCCGCCTCCTGTACGTCATCGGCGCCGTGGCCGTCGTCGCCGTGGTGGTCATCGGGCTCTCCCAGACCAAGACGGACAACAGCCCGCCGAAGCCCGACGCCTTCGACCTGCCCGCCGCCCAGCGCGCCCTGGCCGGCGCGCCCGCGCCGCTGGCCGCCCTGCACGACGACGCCAACCGGCTGATCGCCAGCGGCCAGAAGGACTACGCCCAGCGGATCGCGGCGCTCAAGGGCCACCCGATCGTCGTCAACAAGTGGGCGTCGTGGTGCGGCCCGTGCCGCGGCGAGTTCCCCGTCCTGCAGACCACGGCCACCAAGTACGGCAAGCAGGTCGCGTTCCTGGGCCTCGACGCCAGCGACAACGACGGCGACGCCTCGAAGTTCCTGTCGCACTTCCCCGTGCCGTATCCGAGTCTCGTCGACCGCAACTCGCGGGTAGCCCAGAAGCTCGGGATCGGGCGCAGCTTCCCGACGACGATCTACTACGACGCGCAGGGCAAGGTGAAGTACATCCACCAGGGGCCGTACACCAGCGACGCGGGCTTCGCCGCCGACATCCAGCGCTACGCGCTGGGCCGGCCCTCGTGAGCGAGGTCCGCGTCGACCCGCTGACCGGGCTGAAGACGATCGTCGCCGCCGACCGCGCACAGCGGCCCGGCGGCTGGCCGATCGCGTGCGACGCCGCCCCGATCGACCCCGAGACCGACCCGTTCGCCGCCGGCCACGAGGACCGCACGCCGCCGGAGGCCTACGCCGACCGCCCGCCGGACACCGCGCCCGACACGCCGGGCTGGCGCGTCCGCGTCGTCCCGAACCTCTACCCCGCGCTGGCCCCCGGCGCGCCGGACCCCGCGCCCTCGCACGCCCCCGACCTCTTCTCGGCCACCGCCGCCCGCGGCGCCCACGAGGTGGTGGTCAACGCGCCCGACCCGGTCACCTCGCTGGCGCAGCTGGCCGTCGGCCAGCTCACTGCCGCGATGGAGGTCTGGCGCGCGCGCATGCGCACGCACGCCGACGCCGGCGCCGCCTACGTCCACGTCCTGGTCAACGAGCGCGTCGAGGGCGGCGCGTCGCTGCCGCACACCCACGCGCAGGTCTACGCCCTGGACTTCGTCCCGGCCCAGGTCGCCCGCGAGCGCGAGCGCTTCACCGCCCACGCGACGCGCACGATGGGCGGCAACCTGCTCCAGGACCTCGTCTCCGAGGAGGTCCGCCAGCGCGAGCGCCTGGTGGCCATCGACGACGAGGCCGTCCTGCTCAGCCCCTACGCCGCGCGGCTGCCCTACCAGCTGCTGCTCGCGCCGCGGCGCCCCCGCGCGCGCTTCGAGGACGACGGCCCGCTCGGCGCCGCGCTGCTGCACGACGCGCTGACGCGCTACCGCCGCGTCCTGGGCTTCCAGCCGCCGCTGAACCTCTGGGTCCGGACCGCGCCGCGCGGCGCCGAGCACTTCTGCTGGCGGATCGACGTCCTGCCGCGCCTGACGCACCTCGCCGGGCTGGAGCTCGGCACCGGCGTGCACCTGAACATCGTCGCGCCCGAGCAGGCGGCGGCGCAGCTGCGCGACGCCGCGTGATCCTCGTCGCGCTGGCCATCGTCGCCTCGACCGCCGTCGGCGTCTGGGCCGAGCACCGCTGGCGCGCGGGCGCGGTCGCGTTCTCCAAGCGGCTGATCGACGCGATGGTCTGGGGCCTGCTCCCGTTCATCACGCTGTTCATCGTCGCCCGGCTGCACCTCGGGGGCGGCGTCGGGATCGGCCTCGTGCTCGGCTACGTCGAGCTGGCGGTCGTGGGGGCGCTGGCCTGGGTCATCGGCACACGCGTCCTGCGGCTGCCGCGCCCCTCGACCGGCGCGCTGATCCTCACGGTCATCCTGGCCAACACGGGGTACTTGGGCATCCCGCTCAACGCCGCGCTGCTGGGCCACGACGCGCTGGCGCCCGCGATCGCCTGGGACACCGTCGTCAGCCAGGTGATGCTCTACACGGCGGGCTTCGCCGTCGGCGCGGCGTTCGGCACCGAGGCCGGCGAGAGCCCGCGCGAGCGGCTGCGCGCGTTCCTGACGCGCAACCCGGTCCTGTGGGCGCTGGTCGCCGGCCTGCTGCTGCCCGACGCGCTGGCGCCGGACGCGGTCGTCGGCGTCGCCAAGGCGGTCGCCGCCTACGCGCTGCTGCCGGTCGGGTTCTTCATCCTCGGCGTCAACCTGATGGGCGAGCGCGAGGAGGGCGTCCTGCGCTTCCCGCCGCCGCTGACCGCGCCGGTCGGCGCCGCGCTCGTGCTGCGGATGGCGATCGCGCCCGGGCTGATGGCCGCGCTCAGTGCGCTGACGCCCGGCGTCCCGGACGCCTACCTCGTGCAGGCGGCGATGGCCTCGGGCATCAACTCGCTGATCGTCGGCCACCTCTACGGGCTCGACCTGCGGCTGGCCGCGAGCGCGATCGCCTGGTCGACCGCGCTGGTCGTGATCGCCGCGCTGATCCTCTCCCCCGTGATCTGATCCACCAGCCATGCGAGCCCTCGTCCAGCGCGTCAGCCGCGCCTCGGTCAGCGTCGACGGCGCGACGGTCGGCGCGATCGGCCCCGGCCTCCTCGTCCTGCTCGGCATCACCCACGACGATGACGCGGCGATCGCCGACCGCCTCGCCGACAAGATCGCCGCGCTGCGGATCTTCGAGGACGCCGAGGGCAAGATGAACGAGTCGCTGGGCGAGCACCGCGAGATCCTGGTCGTCAGCCAGTTCACGCTCTACGGCGAGGCCCGCAAGGGCAACCGGCCGTCGTTCGTCGCCGCCGCCCGGCCCGACCACGCCGAGCCGCTGTACGAGCGCTTCCGCGCGCGCCTCGGCGCCCAGGGCGGGCGCTTCGGCGCCCACATGGACGTCGAGCTGGTCAACGACGGCCCGGTCACGTTGTTGTTGGAGATGCCCTGACGGCGCGACGCCGTATGGTCCCCGCCATGCCTCCCGAGGACCGGTTCGTCCCCCGCTTCGCCGCCGAGCCGCCGCAGGAGCTGCTCCCCTACGGCCGCTGGGCCGATCGCCTGCGCGAGGAGTTCCTGGCGGCGTGCCTGCAGATCGAGGACGAGGTCGGCGAGCCCGGCGACATCGTCTGGTACCCCGACCGCACCTGGGGCGGCCGGACCTACGTCCCGGCGACCGCGCGGACGTCGAGCGACCTCGAGCTCTACGGCGTCGTGTCGTTCGCGCCCGCCGTCGAGGACGGCCAGGAGCCCGAGCACTTCGCCGCGACCGCCGACTGGACCGAGGAGACCGTCGAGGCCAACCCGGACTGGACGATCGACGTCTGCGACGAGGTCGTCGGCGGCTGGCGCGGCGAGCAGGGCAACGTGGCGGCGATGACGCTCGTGTGGGGCACGCCCGTCGTCGACCGCGTCGCGATCGCGACCGCGCAGCTCGCCGGGCTGACCGTCGACCAGTGCGTGCTGGTCGAGAACCGCTTCACGCTGCTGGCGCCCGACGACTACCGCGGCGACACGCTCGACATCGCGGTCTACGACGGCGCCGGGCGCGAGCTCGCGCGCGAGTCGCTCTACGACGACGACGGCGAGGACGAGGCGGACGCCGCCGAGGACGACGACGCGTGATGGACGTCGAGACCGCGATCCGCACGCGGCGCACGCACAAGGCCTACGGCGCCGAGCCCGTCGACCGCGAGACGCTCACCGAGCTGATCGAGCTCGGCCGCTGGGCGCCCAACCACCACCTGACCAACCCGTGGCGCTTCCGCGTCGTCGGGCCGCAGGCCCTGGCGCGCCTCAAGGACGCCGCCGGGCCCGAGGACGCGACCAAGCTCGACCGCGCCCCCACGCTCGTCGCCGTCTCCTACGTCACGTCGCCGCAGGACCCCGTCGCCGACGAGGAGGACCTGCTGGCGACCGGCTCGGCCGCCTACGCCGTCCTGCTCGGCGCCCACGCCCGCGGCCTGGCCACCTACTGGCGCACGCCCGCGATCCTCCGCGAGCCCGCCGGCCGGGCCGCGCTGTCCATCCCCGAGACCGAGCGCTGCATCGCCCTGCTGCACCTCGGCCCCGCGCGCCAGGACCAGCGCGTCCCCGAGCGGGCGCCGCTCGACGATGTCCTCACCTACCTCGACTGAGCACTCGCCCGGCGACGGGCACCGCCACGGCCGCGAGGCCGTCCACGCGGGCGGCGCGGCCGCGCTGACCCTCGGCGCCCTGGGCGTCGTCTTCGGCGACATCGGCACGTCGCCGCTGTACGCGCTGCAGACGGTCTTCGCCGCCGACCACCACGCGGTCCACCCGACGCAGACCACCGTCTACGGTGTGATCTCGCTGGTCTTCTGGACCATCACCATCATCGTCTCGATCAAGTACGTGCTCTTGATCATGCACGCCGACAACGAGGGCGAGGGCGGCATCATGGCCCTCATCGCCCGCATCCAGGGCGTGGCCATCAAGCGCCGCTGGGCGAAGGTCGGCCTGGTCATGCTCGGCATCTTCGGCGCGTCGCTGTTCTACGGCGACGGGATGATCACGCCCGCGATCTCGGTCCTCTCCGCGGTGGAGGGCATGGAGGTCGTCTCGCCGTCCTTCAAGGAGTGGGTCGTCCCGATCACGCTGGCGATCATCACCGTCCTGTTCACGATCCAGCGCTTCGGCACCGGCGCCGTGGGCCGCGCGTTCGGGCCGATCATGGCCGTGTGGTTCACGCTGCTGGCCGTCAGCGGCGGCGCCGAGGTCCTCAAGCACCCCGGGATCCTGCGCGCGATCTCGCCGACCTACGCCATCACCTTCCTGGCCGAGCACGGCGGCACGGCGTTCATCGCGCTGGGCTCGGTCGTGCTGACGGTGACGGGCGCCGAGGCGCTCTACGCCGACATGGGGCACTTCGGCCGCCGCCCGATCCGCCGCGCCTGGTTCTGGCTGGTCTTCCCGGCGCTGCTGCTGCAGTACATGGGCCAGGGCGCGCTGATCCTGCGCGACAAGAGCGCGATCGAGAGCCCGTTCTTCCTGATGATGCCCGACTGGTCGCGGATCCCGGTCGTGATCCTCGCGACGTTCGCGACGGTGATCGCCTCGCAGGCGGTGATCTCGGGCGCCTTCTCGGTGACCCGCCAGGCCGTGCAGCTCGGCTTCCTGCCGCGCCTGACGATCCGCCACACCTCGCGCCAGGAGGTCGGCCAGGTCTACGCGCCGGCGGTCAACTGGGGGATCTTCGTCGCGGTCGTCGCGCTCGTCCTGGGCTTCCGGTCCTCCGAGCACCTCGCGTCGGCCTACGGCATCGCGGTCACCGGCACGCTGGCGATCGACACGGTGCTGTTCTTCGTCGTCGTCCACCTCGTGTGGCACAAGCCGCTGCGCACCGCGGTCGTCGGCTGCGCGGCCTTCCTGCTCGTCGACCTCACCTACTTCGCGGCCAACCTGCCCAAGGTCCTGCACGGCGGCTGGTTCCCGCTGCTGATCGCCGGGCTGATCTTCGTGGTGCTGACGACCTGGCAGAAGGGCCGCGAGATCGTCACCGCCAACCGCACCAAGCTCGAGGGCCCGCTGCGCGCGTTCGTCGACGAGGTCCACGCGGCCGACCCGCCGGCCTTCCGGCCCCAGCGCACCGCGGTGTTCCTCAACGCCACGCGCGACACGACGCCGCTGGCGCTGCGCGCGAACTTCGACCACAACCGGGTCCTGCACGCGAACATCGTCATCGTCTCGGTCGTCGTCGAGCGCGTCCCCTACGTGCGCGGCGAGCAGCGCATCTCCGTCGACGACCTCGGCTACGCCGACGACGGCATCGTCCACCTCACCGCCCACCACGGCTTCCAGGACGACGTGAACATCCCGCGCACCCTGCGCGCCGCGGCCAAGCACGTGGAGGGCGAGATCGACATCGACCACGCCAGCTTCTTCATCTCGCGCATGACGATCGTGCTGACCCACGCGCCCGGGATGGCCCGCTGGCGCAAGAAGCTGTTCATCGCCATGACGCGCAACACGTCCAACCCGGTGGCCTACTTCGGGCTGCCCGACGACCGCACGGTCGTCATGGGCTCCCACGTCGACCTGTAGGACTACTCGGTGCGCACGCGCACGCGGGCCGGCGTGCCGTCGGTACGCCGCAGCAGCTCGACCGGCGCGATCGGGAACACCTTGCTCGGGTGCCCCGCGGCCGCCCAGACCTCGTCGTAGGTCATGAGGTCCTCGTCGACGAGCGTCTCCAGCGGCGCGGGATGGCCGTAGGGCGCGACGCCGCCGATCGCCTGGCCGGTCGCCTCGCGCACGGTGCTGGCCCGTGCGCGCTCCAGGCCCAGCGCCGCCTCGTCGACCATGTTCGCGCCGCTGCAGAGCACCATCATCGGGACGCCCGCGCGGAGGAAGACCAGCGACTTGACGATCGCCCCGACCTCGACGCCCAGCGCCGCCGCGGCCTGCTCCGCGGTGTGCGCGGAGGCGTCGAGCTCGACGACGTTCTCGTACACCTACGCCGCGGCGGTCGGGACGCGCCGGGCGATCTCGTCGTCGGTCAGCGGGAAGTGGCAGGCCGCCACGTTCCCGCCCTCCTTGGGCTCCAGCGGCGGGTCGATCACGTCGCAGGTGCCCTCGACGAACTTCGGGCAGCGCGTGTGGAAGCGGCAGGCGTTGGGCGGGTTGCTCGGCGACGGCACGTCGCCGCCCAGCACCTGGCGGTTCTTGTTGCGCGCCAGCAGCGGGTCCGGGACCGGCACCGCGGAGAGCAGCGCGCCCGTGTAGGGGTGGCGCGGGTGGCCGTAGAGCTCGTCCGAGGACGCCAGCTCGACGATCCGGCCGAGGTACATCACCGCGACGCGATCGCACGTGTGGCGCACGACCGAGAGGTCGTGGGCGATGAAGATGATGGTGAGCCCGAGCTCCTTCTGCAGGTCCTTGAGCAGGTTCAGGATCTGCGCCTGGATCGAGACGTCCAGGGCGGAGACGGGCTCGTCGGCCACGATCAGCTTCGGCTTGAGCGCGATCGCGCGCGCCACGCCGATCCGCTGGCGCTGGCCGCCGGAGAACTGGTGGGGCAGGCGGTTGTAGTGCTCGGGGTTGAGCCCGACCTGCTCCATCAGGTCCTGGACGAGGCCCTTGCGCTTGCGCTCGTCGGTCTCGACGCCGTGGATGATGAACGGCTCGCCGATGATCGACCCCACCGTCTTGCGCGGGTTCAGCGACGAGTACGGGTCCTGGAAGATCATCTGCATCTCGCGACGCAGCGGCTTGAGCTCGCTGCGCGAGAGGCCGGCGATGTCGCGGCCCTCCCAGCTGATCGTCCCCGCGGTGGGGTCGAGCAGGCGCGTGATCAGGCGCGCGGTCGTGGACTTGCCGCAGCCCGACTCGCCGACGAGGCCGAGCGTCTCACCGCGCAGCACGTCGAAGTCGACGCCGTCGACGGCCTTGACCGCGCCGACCTCGCGCTGCAGCAGCCCCGCCCGGATCGGGAAGTACTTCTTCAGCCCCCGGACCTCGACGAGGTGGTCCGTCGTGGCGCTCACGAGCCCGTCACCTCCTCGCCCTCGGCCGACGCCGACAGGGCGCGCTCGGGGATCTTGATCGTCTGCTTGGCCTGGTCGGGCGTGACGCCCGTCTTCAGCGCCGCCCACAGCGAGCGGCGCGTCTCGGACGGCAGCAGGCAGGCCACGGCGTGGCCGGCGTGGTCGGTCGGCTCGAGCGTCGGGTCGACCTTCTTGTGGGCCTCGCGCACGTACGGGCAGCGCGGCCAGAAGGAGCAGCCGGGCGGCCGCGTGATGAGCGACGGCGGGCGGCCGGGAATCGGGACGAGCTCCTGGTCGCGCGGCGTGTCCAGCCGCGGGATCGAGTTCAGCAGGCCCCAGGTGTACGGATGCTCGGGCGCGGCGAAGATCGTCTCGGCCGGCCCGCGCTCGACGATCCGCCCCGCGTACATCACCGCGATGTCCTCGGCGATCTCGGCGACGACGCCGAGGTCGTGGGTGATCATCACGACCGCGGTGTCGAGCTCGTGCTGCAGGTTCTCGATCAGCGTGAGGATCTGCGCCTGCACGGTGACGTCGAGCGCCGTGGTCGGCTCGTCGGCGATCAGCAGCTTGGGGTTGTTGATCAGCGCCATCGCGGTCATCACGCGCTGGCGCATGCCGCCGGAGAACTCGTGCGGGTAGCTGTCCACGCGCCGGCGCGGGTCGGGGATGCCGACCAGGCTGAGCATCTCCACGGCGCGGTCGCGCGCCTTGGCCTTGGAGACGTCGTTGTGGGCGCGGTGGGCCTCGATCAGCTGGGCGCCGACCTTGTAGAAGGGGTGCAGCGACGACAGCGGATCCTGGAAGATCATGGCGATCTGGCCGCCGCGGATCTGACGGATCTCCTCGTCGGAGGCGGCGAGCAGGTCCTTGCCGTCGAAGACGATGCGCCCACTGATGTTGGCGTTCGAGCTCCGGGTGAGGCCCATCACGGTCATGCTCGACACGGACTTGCCCGAGCCGGACTCGCCGACGATGCCCAGCGCCTTGCCGGCCTCGACCGAGTAGCTGATCCCGTCGACGGCCTTGACGACGCCGTCCTCGGTCTCGAAGTGCACGCGCAGGTCCTCGACCTGCAGAAGCGGTTCGGCCATTGCGTTCAGCCTAGTACCGCACGCGCGGGTCGAGGAAGGCGTACAGCACGTCGACCAGCAGGCTCATGAGCGCGACCGCCAGCGCGAGCACCAGCGTGGTGCCCTGGATCGTGGAGAGATCGCCGCGCTGGATCGCGTCGAAGGACAGGCGCCCGATGCCGTCGACGTTGAACACCGTCTCGGTCAGGATCGCGCCACCCATCAGGATGCCGATGTCGAGGCCGAGGACCGTGATGACCGGCGTGATCGCCGACCGCACGCCGTGGCGCAGGATCACCCGGCGCTCGGGCAGGCCCTTGGCCCGCGCCGTGCGGATGTAGTCCTCGCCCATCGTCTCGAGCAGGTTGGAGCGCAGCAGCCGGGCGTAGATCGCCGCGAAGGAGGCCGACAGGACGATCCACGGCAGGATCAGCGTGTGGGCCTTGTCGAGCAGGCCGTGCGCGTCCTGGTAGGCCCCGGCGCCGGGGAAGATGTGCCAGACCCCGATGTCGTTGGAGAAGAGGTAGAGCGACAGCAGCCCGAGCCAGTAGACCGGGGCCGAGATCGCGACGAGCGCGCCGCCCATCAGGAAGCGATCCCAGAAGGAGCCGCGCGCGACGGCCGAGATGATGCCGACGACCACGCCGCTGGTGAACCACAGCGCCGCCGCGCCGACGACCAGGAACACCGTGTTGGGGAGCCGGTCGAAGACCAGCGACCGCACGGACTGGTTGTTGGTGTAGCTGTTGCCGAAGTCGAAGTGCAGGACCAGCTTCTTGATGTAGTCCCAGTACTGGTAGGGCAGCGATCGATCCAGCCCGAGCTGGTGGCGGATCGCGGCGATCGCCTCCGGGCTGGGCGTCCGTCCCGCGCGCAGCTTCGCGGGGTCGCCGCTCGGCAGGACGTAGAAGATCAGGAACGTGACCGCTGTGATGACCAGCAGCAGGACGACGGTCCACAGGAGTCGGCGAAGGATGTATGCGGCCATGGATCAGATCGGCGAGGGAGCGAGACCGGCGGCCCGGCCGCGCGCACGAGGCGCGCGGCCGGGGGTCGCCGTGGTGCATCCGAGTGCTACTTGAGGGACGTCCAGCTGAAGTCCCAGGCCGTGTAGTAGCCGTTGGCGACGGCGTTGACGTTCTTGGAACGGATCAGCGTCGTCTTGTCCCAGACGAACGGGACGGCGGCGGCGTCGCCGGTGATCATCTTGTCGATCTCCGCCCACGCCTTCAGACGCGGCTCGCCGTCGAGCAGCGCGGCCTTCTTCATGGCCGCGTCGACCTTGGCGTCACGCAGCTGCGCCATGTTGTTGTTGAGCCCCGACTTGGGGATCGTGTAGCCCGCGAACACCGGCTCCAGCATCGACTGCGGATCGGCGAAGTCCTTGAACCAGCCGGCGCCGCCACAGACGGCCACCTTCTTGGACGGGACCTGGCACCAGTCGTTGTAGACGGCGTCCTGGGGCACGAGGCGCAGGCGGATCTTGAAGCCGAGCTTCTCGAGCTGCGCCTTGGCGACCTCGGACTGGGCCTTGTTCGGGTCGACGTTGGCGCTCACCATGAGGAACTCGCCACCGCCGGTGTACTTGCCCGACGGGTAGCCGGCCTTCTTCATGTAGGACGCGGCCAGCGCCGGATCGCCCGACTCGTTCTTGGTGCTCAAGAAGTCGAAGCCGGGGCCCTTGTAGCCACCCGCCTCCTGGAAGCCCGGGAAGTCCGGGGGCAGGAAGTGGGTCGGCAGGTCGGCCGTGAACTTGCCGCCACGCGCCAGGCGCGCCGCGTTGCGGTCGAACCCGGCCAGGATCGCGCGCCGGACGTTGATGTTGTCGAACGGCTTGATCGTGGTGTTGATCGGGAAGTAGCGGTAGCCGCCCGACGGGACCTGGGTGTACTGGTCCTTGATGCGGGTGGCGACGTCCTTGATGATGTTCGCCGGCGGGTTGGCGTCGAACAGCATGCTCGTGCCGTTGAGCACCTGCTTGCTGGCGACGTTCGCGTCCGACGCGTTCGTGCGCATGACGACCTCGTCCAGGTACGCCGGCCGGTAGTCGGTCTTCGGGTCCCAGTTGGGGTTGCGGACGATGTCGATGCTCTTGCCGGCCTTGTAGCCGACGGTGTTGCCGCTGGCGTCGTTCTTGACCATGTACGGACCGGTCGCGACGACGTGCGTGTTGTAGGTCGACGGGTTCTTGGCGTCGAACTTCTTGGCGTAGTCCTCGGGGACCGGAGCCGTGATCGGCATCACCAGCGCGGCGGCGACGCCGACGGCGGCGGCCTCCTTGAGGTGGAACACGATCGTCTGGTCATCCGGCGTCTCGATGCCGGAGATCGGCTTGACGCCCTTGGTCGGGGCCGCCGGGGCGCCCACGATCGAGCTGAAGTAGCTGCCGTACTGGCCGCCGACGTTGACCGAGAAGAAGCGCTCGAAGGCGTACTTGACGTCCTTGGAGGTGACCGCGCGGTTGACCGGCGGGGAGAACTTCACGCCCGTGCGGATCTTGACCGTGATGGTCTTCTTGTCCGCGGAGACCTGCGGATCGCCCTCGGCCAGGTCAGGGACCGGCTTGGAGGCGTCCTGCGGCTTGAACGAGTACAGGGTGCGCTGGGTCGGGTAGATGACCATGTAGCCCTGCGTGAAGTACGAATGACCCGGGTCGAGGAAGTCGACGTCCGAGCCGGCGAGCATCGTGATCTTGCCGCCCTTCTTGCCGGACACTTCAGCGGCCTTGGTGTTGTCCGTGCCGGCGGCCTTGGCGGCCGCGGGCTTCGATGACGACGACGTCGAAGACGACGACGAGTCACTGCCACCACAGGCGGCGACGAACAGGGCGAGCAACGCGAACGTGCCCGCCAACAGGAATCGGAGACGGCTCCGATGCATGTGCGGTCCTTTCTGACGTTTCGGCCGGTCGTCCTCAACGACCGGCTCGGGTGATGAACCGCGGCGCACGTGCACCTACTTGGACGTCCGCGGGTTGAGTGCGTCCTGCAGTCCGTCGCCGACGATGTTGAAGGCGAGGACCGTGATCAGGAGGGCAAGGCCTGGGAACACCATGAACCACCAGGCGTCCTGGAAGACGGAGGTGGCGTCCGAGATCATCGCGCCCCAGCTCGGCTTCGACGGATCGATGCCGACGCCGAGGAACGAGAGCGACGCCTCGTAGATGATGTTCTGCGGGATGAGCACGGTGGCGTAGACGATGATCGGCGCCACCAGGTTCGGGAGGATCTCCCGGAAGATGATGCGGCGGTCGGAGGCGCCCAGCGAGCGCGACGCCTCGACGAACTCCCGCTCGCGCAGGGAGAGGACCTGGCCGCGCACGATGCGCGCCATGTAGGGCCAGGTCGTCAGCGTGATCACGAAGATCACGACGGGCAGGCCCGGCTGGATCGCGCCGCCGAGGCAGCCGTCGGCGCACGCGACGCCGAGGCCCACGGCCAGCACGAGGACCGGGAAGGCCAGGAACAGGTCCATGATCCGGCTGAGGATCGTGTCGATCCGGCCGCGGAAGTAGCCGGTGATCAGGCCGGCGGTGACGCCGACGATCACGATCAGCGCGGTCGAGATCAGCGCGGCCTCGAGCGAGACGCGCGAGCCGTAGATGACGCGCGAGAGCACGTCGCGGCCCCGCTCGTCGACGCCGAACGGGTGGGCGCCGGAGGGGCCCGTGGGCGACCCGAAGTCGTCGAGCAGGTTGTCGTTCTGCACGTTCGGGTTGGGCAGGCCGAAGACCTTGACGATCAGCGGCGCGAAGATGGCCACGAAGACCATCAGGAGCACGATGCTCAAGGCGATGAGCGCGACCTTGTCGCGGCGCAGCCGCCGCCAGAAGAGCTCCAGGGGCGATCGCGCTGCGATCTCCGCGGCCGACTCTTCCGTCAGGTGGACGGGCTCGCTCTCGAGGAGCGTCTCAGGGGCACCGGTGCTCACGCTCCGGCCCCCACCGGTGTGGTGTCGTCCTGCTTGATGGGTCCCTCTCCCAGAAGCTGTTCGATGCTCGTCCGTGTGGCGGGGTCCCTGCACCTCCTCATTGGGAGGAACCCCCGGCGAGCCGCGCGCAGGCTACTCCTCTGAGGGGGGATATGTCAGGTGACTTGACCACACACAATCTCAGCTTCACGCAAGCTGTAGAGCCAAACGACTCCACATTGGACAATTCGTGACCCAAACGGTGTGCCAGATCGACAGCCGGTTTGGGACCTGAACCTTCGTTCAGTGCCGCGCGACGCGGCGCTTGGTCGCCCTGGCGACGATCCTGCACCGGGATCGTGAGCGTGGCGGAGACCGCGCGGGTCGGCGGGTTGGCGGCGGCGCGCGGCGCGGCGCGGCGCGGCGCGTAGCCTGCGCCGGCGATGTCGCTGTCCCTGTTCACCCCGGCCCACCGCGGCGGCAGCGGGCCGCCGCTCGTCCTGCTGCACGGCTTCACCGACACGTGGCGCACGTGGGAGCTCGTGCTCGACGCGCTCGAGCGCCGCCACGACGTGCTGGCGCCGACGTTGGCCGGGCACGCCGGCGGACCGGCGCTGGACGGCGCGGTGACCGCCGACGCCCTCCCCGACGCGATCGAGCGCGCGATGGACGACGCCGGCTTCGCGACCGCGCACCTCGTCGGCAACTCGCTCGGCGGCTTCGTCGCGCTGCAGCTCGCCGCGCGCGGACGGGCCGAGTCCGTCGTCGCGCTGGCGCCCGCGGGCGGCTGGGCGGTCGGCGACGAGTCCTTCCGCAAGACGCTCGCGCACTTCCCGACCATGCGCGACGGCCTGCGCCCCGCCGTCGCCACCGCCGACGCCTCCATGTCGACGCCGCGCGGGCGCCGCGGCGCGACGACCTTCACCACCGTCGAGTACGAGCACATCCCCGCCGACCTGCTCGCCCACCAGCTCCGCGGCGTCGTCGCCTGCACCGGCCTGGACGCCCTGGTCGCCTTCGCCCAGCGCGAGGGCTACCACCTCGACGCCGGCGCGATCGACTGCCCGGTCCGCATCGTCTGGGGCACCGCCGACGCCCTCCTCCCCTGGCCCTCGGCCGCCGCGCGCTACCGCGCCGACTGGCTGCCCCACGCCGACTGGATCGTCCTCGACGACGTCGGTCACTGCCCCCAGCTCGACGTGCCGACCGCGACCTCCGCGCTGATCACGGACTTCACGACGTCGCGCTGAGCGGCACCGCGGGGAGGAGCGGCGCGGCGCGCAGCGAACCTCAGCATGTGCTGATCGCCGGCATCCTCGCCGAGGCGTCGTCGTTTCGCTGGCTCCCGCGCGAGATCGATCTCGGGTTCGCCGGGACGTCGGCCCTCATCACGGCGACGGCCGCCCTGGCGTTGGTGTGGCCCGCGCGGCTGGTCCTGTTCGTCCGTCGCGAGCGCAGAGGGCAGGGACAGCGCAGCGTCAGCTTCGAGACGCTGGCGACGCTCTCCTCGGGCGCCGCCGGCCTCGGCGCGCTCCTCGGCCTCGCCTTCACCATCTCGGGAGCCCTCTTCGCATGAGCGTCTTCGGGGAGCACGGCCGGGCTATCCGCCAGGGCATCGCCGTGATCGCCTGCGTCGCCGCCGCCATCGCCGCACCGGTCGTCGCCCGGGCGACGACCGAGCTGTTCCTCGGCAGCCTCGCCGGCGGAGCCGTGTGCTCGGCCTGGATCTTCGTGACGTCGAAGGCCGGCCGAGCCGCCTAGCGCCCCGAGCTGGATTCGAACCAGCGGCCTTCCCCTTAGGAGGGGGACGCTCTATCCATCTGAGCTATCGGGGCCGGTGCCGCAGGCGCAAAGCCTACGACGGCAGGCGAACGACGGAGACGAAGAAGTCGTCGATCTGGCGGACGATGGCGACGAAGCGCTGGAAGTCGACGGGCTTGGTGACGTAGGCGTTGGCGTGCAGGTCGTAGCTCTTCAGCACGTCCTCCTCGGCCTCGGAGGTCGTGAGCACGATGACCGGGATCGTCCGCAGCGCCGGGTCGCCCTTGACCTCGGCGAGCACCTCGCGGCCGTCCTTGCGGGGCAGGTTGAGGTCGAGCAGGACCAGGTCGGGCCGCAGCTGGTCGGCGTAGTCGCCCTCCAGCCGCAGGTAGGCGAGGGCCTGCTCGCCGTCGCTGACCACGTTGAGGTTGTTGTGGACCTTGTTGAACTCGAACGCCTCGCGGATGAGCAGGACGTCGCCCGGGTCGTCCTCGACCAGGAGCACCTCGATCGGCTGGCCTGGGGGCTTGGGCATCATGCGGGGGTCTCCTGGTGGGGGACGGGAAGGGTGAAGCGGAAGGTGGCGCCGCCGCCGGCCTCGGCTTCGTCGGCCTCCTCGGCGGGCGGGTCGAGCCAGATGTGGCCGCCGTGGAACTCCACGATCTTGCGGCACATCGCCAGGCCGATCCCCGTGCCGGTGAAGTCCTCCTTGGGATGCAGGCGCTGGAAGATCACGAAGATGCGCTCGGCGTGGCGGGCGGCGATCCCGATGCCGTTGTCGGAGACGCTGAAGGTGTAGGCCTCGCCGCCGTCGCGGCCGTCGCCGTTCTGGCTGGCCTCGGCCACCGTGCTCGGGGCCACCGTCAGGCGCACGCGCGGGGGCTCCTCGCCGCGGAACTTGATGGCGTTGCCGATCAGGTTCTGCAGGAGCGCCGTCAGCAGCGACTTGTCCCCGCGCACGGGAGGCAGCGGCCCGTCGACCTCGACCTCGGCGCCGGACTCCTCGATCGCCGTCGCGAGGTTCTTCAGCGCGTCGGAGGCGACGACGTCCATCTCGACGATCTTCTCCTCCGCGCCGACCCGCCCGACGCGCGAGAACGCGAGCAGGTCGTTGATCAGCACCTGCATGCGCTTGGCGCCGTCGACGGCGAAGTCGATGTACTGGTCGGCGCGCTCGTCGAGCTGGCCCTGGTAGCGGTGCTGGAGCATCCCCGTGAAGCTCGCCACCTTGCGCAGCGGCTCCTGCAGGTCGTGCGAGGCGACGTAGGCGAACTGCTCGAGCTCGGCGTTGGAGCGCTGCAGGTCGCGGGTCTGCTCCTCCAGCTGCGTGCGGGCGTCGTTGACCACCTCGAGCTCGGCGATGATCCGTCGGCGCATCGACTCGACGTCGGTGCTCAGCCCCTGGATGTCGCGCGGGCCGCTGACCGCGACGGGGTGGTCGAACTCGCCGCGGGCGACCCGCCGGGCGTCGCCGGCCAGGCGCGCGAGCGGACG
>JAOPZD010000230.1 GCA_025964295.1 Conexibacter sp. | reverse complement strand
GTGGCCTTGGCATCGCTCGGCACGGCCGCGGGCGCCGTACCGCCGGCGCCGTTGGGGGAGGCCTGGGCCGGCTGGCCGTCGGCGGGCGCGGTGACCTCCGCGCTCGAGCCGCCGGCGCCGACCTGCATGCGCGCGATGACCTGGCCGACCGTCACCGTCGCGCCCTCCTCGGCGAGGATCTCGGTGATCGTGCCCGCCGCGGGGGCGGGCAGCTCCATGTCGACCTTGTCGGTGGAGATCTCGACGACCGTGTCGCCGTCCTCGACGCTGTCGCCGACCTTGACCGACCACTCCAAGATGGTGCCCTCGGTGACCGACTCGCCGCCCGCGGGCGTGGTGATGTCGAGGATCTCGCCGGTGGCGCCGTCGCCGTCGACGCTCGCGCCATCGCCGCCGGCCGGAGCCTCGGCCGTCGCGGACGGACTGCCCCCGTTGCCGCTGCCGTTGGGCGATCCGCCGGCGCCGGCGCCGACCGCGATGTCGGCGAGCACGGAGCCCACCGTCACGGTGTCGCCCTCGGCGAAGTGGATCTTCACGATGGTCCCGCTCGCGGGCGAGGGCACCTCCGCGTCGACCTTGTCGGTCGAGATCTCGACGAGGATCTCGTCGGCCTCGATGGTGTCACCCTCCTGCTTGTGCCACTCCAGGATGGTGCCTTCCGTCACCGACTCGCCCATGGCGGGCAAGGTGACTTGAATCGCTGCGGCTTCGACGGCCATGTCTGTTCTCTTGAATCTAGCGCTGATTGCTGTTAGGGACGGTTAGGGAAGCGCGACGGCGCCTTTGCGTCTCGCGGATGAACTCGTAGGACCCGACGAACGGTCCGACAGCACCTACTACGGCAACGGCGACCGCAAGTTGCAGTGAGATCACGCGTGCACGAAGAGCTTCGACGCTCAGGAGGCACATGAGGATCCATCCGACGCCGTGCGCGAGTCCGAACACGAACTCCAGGACGTGCAGCCCGGGGGTCAGCCAGACCGCGAGCAGGATCGCGTAGACCGTCGAGTGGGCGAACGACAGGTGCTTGAGGGTCGTGAACGACGGGGTGAGGCGCGTGGCGGTGGTCACTGCAACAGCCGCGCCATTCGACGCAGCGGCTCATCGGCCTCTGTCGGCCAGTCGTCGATCTCCGCCGGCCACCAGGCGTAGGCGTCGTGCTCGTGGTCGGGGGTGACCTGCGCGCCGGCCGGCAGCCAGGCCTGGCCGATGAACATGATCATGTTGTGCGGCAGGCGCACGAGCGCCTCGGCGCGGACGCGCTCGGCGGTGACCGACCACTCCTCGTCGAGCTCGCGCGTGAGCGTGGTGAACGGGGACTCGCCCTCGTCGACCGCGCCACCGGCGCCGAGCGCCCAGCGCCCAGCCCAGGAGGCCAGCCACGCGGCGCGCCGGCCGGCGAGCCAGCGCCCGTCGCTGTCGCGCACGACGCACAGCGCGGAGACCGTCTCCGACGCGTCGCCCTCGACCAGCCGCAGCGCCCAGCGCAGCGGCTGCAGCTCGAGGCGCAGCTCGTCGCCGTCGGCCGCGAAGCCGACCAGGCGCGCGCCGGTCCCGTCGTGGCTGGGCGATCCGCGGTCGCGCAGGGCGGCGATGGCGGCGTCTGCGGCATCGACCTTGTGCCCCTCGGGGACGAAGGTCTCGTCTCGCCAGACCGCGTGCACCTGCCCGGCGTCCCAAGGGCCGCGCGCGAGCAGCGCGGGTGCCTGCGCTTGCGTCATGCGCCCTCAAGGGTACGCTGGCGGCGTCTTGGAGCGCTCGCCCGCGGACGTCTATACGGAGCACTGCCGCCGGCGGGAGCTCGCCTACCAGCTCGGTATCGGGTCCCACCCGCCCCGGCCGGTGTTCCGGCCGCGGGTCGGGCCGGCGGCCTGGCGCGTCAGCGCCGGGCTCGGGACGGTGTACGCGACGACGGTGGCGCGGCCGCGCGGGGGCGAGGCCTACAACATCGTGCTGGTGGATCTCGACGAGGGCTTCCGGATGATGAGCACGGTCGTGGGCGTGGCGCCGGAGGCGGTCGCGGTGGGCGCGCGGGTGACGCTGGCGTGGCGCGACGGCGATCCTCCGGTCCCCGTGTTCGAGCTGGAGGCGTCGCCGTGACCGGCATCGCGATTGCCGGCGCGGCCGAGGCGCAGATGGGCCAGGCGCTGCCGGGGCTCTCGGCCGCCGACGTGATGGCCGAGGCGGCGCTGGCCGCGCTGGCCGACGCGGGGCTGACGGCCGCCGACGTCGACGGCGTCTTCGCCTCGGCCACGCAGCTGCCGTGGGCCGCGACCACGCTCGCGGAGGACCTCGGGCTCCAGCCGCGGTGGACCGATTCCACCATGATCGGCGGCGCCTCGCCGATGGCCCACGTCAACCACGCGCGCGCCGCGATCGCCGCCGGGCAGTGCGAGGTCGCGCTGATCGCCTACGGGTCGACGCAGCGGTCGGTCGGCCGCGTCAACGCGTCGGTCCAGGAGCAGGACCCGTGGGAGGCGCCCTACGCGCCGCCGCTGCCGGTCGCCGCCTACGCGCTGGCCGCCTCGCGCCACATGCACGAGTACGGGACGACGGCCGAGCAGCTCGCGTGGGTCGCGGTCAGCGCGCGGCGGTGGGCGCAGCGGCGCGACGGCGCATGGTCGCGCGACGACCTCTCGCTGGAGGACGTGTCCGCGTCGCCGCGGGTGTGCGACCCGTTCGGCGTGCGCGACTGCTGCCTGGTGACCGACGGCGGCGCGGCGATCGTGGTGACGTCGGTCGCCCGCGCGCGCGGGCTGCGCCGGCCGCCGGTGTTCGTCCTCGGCGCGGCCGAGGCGCAGACCCACCGCCACGTCTCCGCGATGCCCGACCTCACCACCACGGCGGCGGTGGCCTCGGGGGCGCGGGCCTTCGCCGAGGCGGGGCTGCGCCCGGGCGACGTGGAGTCGGCGCAGGTCTACGACGCGTTCACCATCACCCCGATCCTGTTCTTGGAGGACTTGGGGTTCTGCCCCAAGGGCGAGGGCGGCGCGTTCGTCGCCGACGGCCGGATCGCGCCGGGCGGCGAGCTGCGCGTGAACACCAGCGGCGGCGGCCTGAGCTACGGCCACCCCGGGATGAACGGCCTGCCGCTGCTCGTCGAGGCCGTCCGCGAGGTTCGCGACGAGGGCAAGGACGTGGTGCTGGCCCACGGCAACGGCGGCGTGCTCTCGACGCAGGCGACGGTCCTGCTCGGCTCCGAGGCGGCGGCCGAGCAGCGGCCGCGGACGAAGACCGCGCGCCTGCGCGAGCCGGCCGGCGCGGTGATGGGCCGGCGGCGGCGGGCGGCCAAGCCGGCGCGGCAGGGCGCCCGATGACCGCGCACCGGCGGCGCGCGTGGTGGGGCTGGGGCTTCGAGGACGCCAAGGTCGATCCCGTCGCGCTGGCGCCGATGGTCGAGCAGGTGCTCGGCTTCGCGCGGCCGGGCGACGTCGAGCAGCCGGTGCACCTGGGATCGATCGCGCTGCCCGAGCCGCGCTTCCCGCGCCCGGACGGCCTCGACGGCTGGTCGACCGATCCGCGCGACCGGGTCGAGCACGCCTACGGGCGGTCGTTCCCCGACACGGTGCGCGCGTTGCGCGGGCGCATCGACCACCCGCCCGACGCGGTGGTCTTCGCGCGCGACGAGGACGACGTCGAGGCGACGCTGGAATGGGCGGCGCGCGAGGACGTCGCGGTGATCCCGTTCGGCGGCGGGACGAGCGTCGTCGGCGGCGTGGAGCCCCGGGTGCCGGCGGACCGGCTCGGCGTCGTCTCGCTCGACCTGTCGCACCTGGACCGAGTTGTCGAAGTCGATCCGGTCTCGCGCGCCGCGCGGATCCAGGGCGGCGTCGCGGGCCCGGCGCTGGAGGCCCAGCTGGCCGAGCACGGGCTGACCATGCGCTTCTTCCCGCAGTCGTTCGAGCTCTCGACGCTGGGCGGCTGGATCGCCACGCGCGCGGGCGGGCACTTCGCGACGGTGTGGACGCACGTCGACGACCTGGTGGAGTCGGTCCGCGCGATCACGCCGAGCGGGGCGTGGGAGTCGCGGCGGCTGCCGGGCTCCGGCGCGGGTCCGTCGCCGGACGGGCTGCTCCTGGGCAGCGAGGGGATCCTCGGGGTCATCACGGAGGCGTGGGTGCGGGTGCAGCCCAAGCCGGCGTTCCGGGCCTCCCGGGCGGTCCGCTTCAAGGACTTCATGAACGGCAGCGAGGCGGTGCGCGAGCTGGCGCAGTCCGGGCTGAACCCGGCGAACTGCCGGCTGGTCGACGCGCTGGAGGCGCAGCAGACCGGCGCGGGCGACGGTTCGCACGCGCTGCTGGTCCTGGGCTTCGAGTCGACCGACCATGACGTCGAGGTCGCGCTGGCGCGCGGGCTGGCGATCTGCCGCGCGCACGGTGGGGAGTGGGACGACCCGGCGGCCGCCGCCGCGAGCGGCGTCGTCGGCGCCTGGCGCGAGGCGTTCATCGCGATGCCCTACCTCCGCGACGCGCTGCTGCAGCTCGGCGTCCTCAGCGACACCTTCGAGACCGCGATCACCTGGGACCGCTGGCCCGCGTTCCACGCCGCGGTCAGCGGCGCGGTGCGCGAGGCGCTCGGTGAGCCGTGCCGCGTGACCTGCCGGCTGACGCACGTCTACCCGGACGGGCCCGCGCCGTACTTCACGGTCCTCGCCCCGGCACGCCGCGGCGATGAACTGGCACAGTGGGAGGCCATGAAGCGCGCAGCCTCCGACGCCATCCTCGCCGCGGGCGGGACGATCACCCACCACCACGCGGTCGGCCGCGACCACCGCGAGTGGTACGACGCGCAGCGCCCCGACCTCTTCGCCGCGGCCCTGCGCGCGGCCAAGAGCGCCGTCGATCCCGCGGGCGTGCTCAACCCCGGCGTGCTGGTCGACGCATGAGCCCGTTCCAGCGGGTCTGCGTCTACGCCGGCTCGGCGGCCGGCGCGAGCCCCGACTACGCCGAGGTCTCCGGCGCCGCGATCGGCGAGCTCGTCCGCCGCGGCGCCGGCGTCGTCTACGGCGGCGGCAGCCTCGGCCTCATGGGCGTCCTGGCCGACGCCGCCCTCGAAGCGGGCGGCGAGGTCACCGGCGTGATCCCGCGCTTCCTCGACGAGCGCGAGGTCGGCCACCAGGGCGTCACCGACCTGCGCGTCGTGGAGACCATGCACGAGCGCAAGATGCTGATGGCCGACCTGGCCGACGCGTTCCTCGTCCTGCCCGGCGGCATCGGCACGCTCGAGGAGGTCGTCGAGATGTTGTCGTGGTCGCAGCTCGGGCTGCACCGCAAGCCGATCGGCCTGCTCGACGTCGAGGGCTTCTGGGCGCCGCTGGTCGCGCTGCTGGACCACATGACCGCCGAGCAGTTCGTCGGCCTCGACCACCGCAAGCTGCTGCTCGCGCACTCCGACCCGATCGCGCTGCTCGACGCGATGGAGGCCTGGGAGGCGCCCAAGCTCGCCCGCCAGTGGCTGGAGTCGGACGACAAGACGTGATCGCGATCCTCGGCTCGGGCGCGGTCGGCGCCCTGCTCGGCGCCGAGCTGACGCGGGCCGGCGTCGCGACGACGCTGGTGACGACGGAGCGCAGCGCGGAGGCGATCGCGCGCGAGGGGATCGAGGTGCAGAGCCCGCGCTTCGGCGACCACACCGAGCGCGTCGCGGTGACCGCCGCCCTCGACGCGCCGGCCGACGTGCTCGTCGTCGCCGTCAAGGCGCCGCACCTCGGCCCCGCGCTGGAGCGGGTCGGCGCGGGGGCGGACGTGGTCGTGCCGCTGCTCAACGGGATCGACCACATGGCCTTGCTCCGCGAGCGGTTCGCGAACGTCGTCGCGGCGACGGTCCGGGTGCAGGCCCACCGCGAGGGCCTGACGCGCGTGGTCCATCGCGCGCCGTTCCTCACCGTCGCGCTCGCGCCGCCCGGAGCGCCCGCGCTCGAGGCCGCCCTCGCGACGGCGGGCATCGAGGTCGTCCGTGGCGGCTCGGAGCCCGACGTGCTCTGGGC
>JAOPZD010000220.1 GCA_025964295.1 Conexibacter sp. | reverse complement strand
CGCGGCGTCGTGCTCGCCCTGATCCCCGGCTCGATCGAGTGGGAGGAGCCGGTCAAGATGCCGCACACCTTGGAGGGCGTCGAGCAGTACCTGAGCCAGCTGGATCTCGCACGGGAGCTGATCGAGCTCCGTGAGCGTCTCGGCGGTCAGCCGCCGGAACCGACGAACGTCATCTAAGAGCACGATGAAGGTCATTGGCACGGGCAATCCCGAGATGCTCACGCTGCGCTTGCGCGAGCGTGAGCTGGCCGGGTTGAAGGAGGATCTCGATCACCGAGCTGCGGTTGCCGACGATGCTGAGGCGACGCTCCGGGAGCGAGGGTTTGGTGCTCCGGTCGGCGATGACGGAAGGACGTCGGCCGAGATCCTGGCCGCGATCACCGGGCTGCTGGATCGCCTGGAGACCACACAGCCGAATGAACAAGGCCGCGTGGTTGTCTCGGGGCCGACGTGGCTTCTGGGTCCGGCGATTCGCGGCGCGACGGCGGAGGCGGCTGAGCAGCTGGTCAGCGCGTTGGAGCGCTTCATCAGCAGCGAGGGCTGCACGCCGGTCGAGCTGCGTGATGCGGTGTCGACGGCGTCGGCCTGGAGCGAGACGCTGATCGGCTACGACCTCGTCCAGAACGGCGACGCCGCCGCCTGACCGTCCCGAGCCGGCGCCCGACGCGTGCGGGCACGTCGTCGAGGTGAGAAGACCTCGACGCTGCAAGAGGGCACGCGAGAGGGCGCCGGCTGGGAGGGAGAAGCGCACCGGTCGCCCGAGCGCTGAGAACGCACAACTGCAGTCAGGGCTTGGGCGCAAAAACGGTGCACGAGGATTCAGTCGACGAGCTATGCGGTAAACCCTCGCTACCAATTGGAGGTAGGGGGTTTGCGGGAGCTCGTCGACAGAGAGGGCAGCAGCCGTGTGCTGACCGTCGACATGCCCTCGACCGACTCCAAGCCTCCGGTGCGCGACGCCGGGATCGAACGCGACTACGCCGAGCACCGCGCGGCGGTCCTGGGCATGCTCGGCGCCGACTTCCCGCGCCTGCGCGACGCGGAGGAGATCTACCACGAGGCATGGGCCGAGCTGCTGACGATCGAGCGTCGCGGTGAGGTCGTGCAGCACCGGCGCGCGCTGCTGAAGAAGATCGCCTGGCGGCGCGCAGCGGACGCGACCAAACGACTCAGGCCCGACGCGATCGATCCGTTCAGCGCGGTGCTGGTCGCCGCGACCGACGATCAGGCCCTGCCCGATGAGCAGGCACAATTGCGGCTCGACGGCGACGCGCTGCGTCTGGTCGTCGAGTCGCTCGACGAGCAGCAGGCCGCGGTGCTGAAGCTCCGCTTCGATCAGCAGCTCAGCGCGCGCGAGGTCCAGGACCAGCTCGGCATCGGCGAGAAGCGCTTCGAGGCGATCATCACGGCCGCCTACAAGAAGATCTCTGCCCAGCTTGCGGTCGACGAGACCGGCGAGTCGCGGTGGATGCGCCGGCAGCGCAGTCTGCTGTTGGCGTGCGAGTTGGGCATCGCGTCGTCACGTCAGCGGCGGCGGGCGCAGACGATGGTCGACCGCGATCCGGCGTGCCGCGCGATGTTGCATGCGATGCGGACCAACCTCGGCGACGTCGCCGCCGTGCTGCCGATGCCGGTGCTGGCCGAGGAACATGACCGGCTCAGGGCGATCGCGGGAGCGACGAGCCGCCTCGATGAGCTCTGGGCCAGCACGCGGCAGCTCACCGATCGCATCACCGGGCGCGGTCTGTCGAACACGGGCCTGGTCGAGCAGGCTGGCGCGGGCGGCGCTGGTGTCGGGGCGGGTGCGGTCACGGCGAAGGTCGTGGGGCTCTGCCTCGCGATTGGCGGCACGGGCGCGATCTGCGTCGACGTCGCCCACCATCTGCAAGAGCGTCCTGTGACGAAGGCGGCCGTGCGACCTCATCACGCCAAGCCGCGCGTCGTTGAGCCTGCGCGTGACCACGTCGAGGTCGTCCGGCTTCCGAAGAAGACGACGACGTCGACGAAGGCCAAGTCCAAGAAGGCCAAGTCGAGCAAGCGCGTGACGCCGGTGAGCTCGACGAAGTCCACGCCGCCTGCTTCGCCCGCCCCGAAGGGCAGCGCGGAGTTCGGTCCCGGCAACCTTGGAAGCACCTCTGCGCCGCAGCAGCCGGCGGCCGCGCCACAAGATGGGGGAGGGGAGTTCACGCCGTGAGTCGACTAAGGAGCACCGGATCTCTCCAGGAGGCTCACATGACCCGCCATCTGCGGCCCGTGCTCGGCGCCGCGCTCATCTTCATCGCCCTCGTTGTCGCTCCGCGGCCGGCCTTCGCCGGCGGCTATGACGTCATCTCCTGCAACCAGACGGTCGCTGGCGGCGCCAACCACTCATGGGGCGCGGCGGCCGACGGTGGGATGACCGCCTACACCGACTGCCCCGCCAGGCAAGGGATCATGGCCCGCAACGTCTACGACGGCGCGGCATCGACGTTCCTGCAGGGCGCGTACATGATCTTCGACGCGCCCGAGGGCAACTCCATCGACTCGATCAGCTTCGAGGTCGGGATGCGCCGCCCGGACTGCAGCTGGGGCGTCGAGCTCGTCGGAGGCAACCGCGACCTGGCCGGCAACATCCTCTTCGGCCTTCCCGCAGGCCAGAGCTGCGACAGCCAGTTTCAGACCGACGAAAACACCTTCCTCGGCGGCCGCTACACCTACGCCGTCGGAGCGCCGCGGGTTCGCATCGAAGCACGGTGCGGAGCCGGATCGTGCACCCGCAACGGCGTCGCCTCGATCCACCTGCGCAACGTCGATGTGCGAGTTCATGATGATGTCGCTCCCGCTCTCTCCGGCGGTCGCGGGAGCCTCTGGACGAGCAACGGCTGGCTGGCGGGCAGCCAGGCCATCGGCTTCGACGCCAGCGACGGATCCGGCATCCAGCAAACGGCGGTCGCTGTCGACGGCCAGCCCGTGCAGAACCAGACGGCGGGCTGTGACTTCACCTATGCGGCGCCGTGCCCGCAGCAGTCGCTCGACAAGTCGATCGTCACGGCCGGTCTCGGCGTAGACGGCCCGCATTCGTTGACGCTCTCGGCGACCGATGCCGCCGGCAACACGTCCTCGGTCTCCAGGACCGTCTACATCGACAACTCGCCGCCGGACCCGCCGCAGAACGTGGCGGTCGTCGGTGGCGACGGATGGCGGCCGACCAACGACTTCACCGTCAACTGGACCTCGACGCCGCCCGCCAGTGGCGCCCCCGTGGCTGGCGCCGAGTGGGACCTGTGCCCGACGCCGTCGACGGCCACGGCGTCGTGCACACACGGCTCGGCCAACGGCGCCGCCCTCACGTCGCTGACGCACCTCAAGCTGCCCGCGCCCGGTGCCTACACCTTCAAGCTGTGGCTGCGCGACGCGGCAGGCAACCAGGACGACCGCCTCGCGGCCCCGCCGGTGACGCTGCGCTACGACGACGCCAGCCCGAACCTCGCCTTCCTGGCTCCCGATCCCAACGACCCCACGTTGATCGCGGTGCAGACCAGCGACCTGGGCTCCGGCGTCGCGTCGGGCCAGATCCAGATGCGGCGCCAGGGCGTCGGCAACTGGCTGACGCTGCCGACCGCGGTCCAGGACGGGCAGCTCGTCGCCCATGTCGACGATCAGCACCTCGGCGACGGCGTCTTCGAGTTGCAGGCCACCGCCACCGATGTCGCCGGCAACCAACGCACGACCGCCACGCGCACCGACGGCAGCGCCGAGACGGTCACGCTGCCGCTACGGCTGAAGACCTCGCTGAAGTCCGGCGTCGTGGTTCGCCACGGCAGCAAGGCCCATCTGGCCCGCTCAGCGTATGCCCGCTACGGCCAGCTCGTCCGCGTGCGCGGAACGCTGAAGAGCCCCGAGGGCAACCCGCTGCAAGACGTCGAGGTGCAGGCGTGGACGCAGATCAAGGACGGCGTCACGCCGCCACGGCTGATCGCCACGGTCAAGACGAGCCGGAAGGGCGCGTTCTCGTTCCTGGTACGCAAGGGGCCGAGCCGGTCGATCAAGATCCAGTACGGCGGCACCAACCAGATTCGCAGCGCGACCGAGAACCTCAACTTGAACGTGCGCTCTCAGACCTCGATGCGGCCCAACCACCGCCGCCGGGTCAACGGCGAATCGGTGCGCTTCCACGGTCGCATCAGAACCGGGCGCATCCCCAAGGACGGAAAGATCGTCGAGGTCCAGGTCTGGGTGCGCGGCAAGTGGCGGACCTTCGCGACAACGCGCGCCGGCCACAAGGGCTCGTGGGCCTACGACTACCGCTTCGACGGCACCCGCGGAAACCAGACCTACCACTTCCGTGCGAAGGTTCCGCCTGAGACGGGATATCCGTTTGCAACGGGCCGATCGGGCGTCGTCCGTGTTCGAGTACAGGGGGTCTAGGGAAACCGACCCAATCGCTGTGAGTCGCTGAGCCAAGGGAGACAAGCTGATGCTGCGCCGTCTGATCGACCGCCTCACCTACGCCAACGTCGTGGCGACCATGGCCTTGTTCATCGCCTTGGGCGGAACCTCCTACGCCGCGATCAAGCTGCCCCACAACAGCGTCGGCGCCGAGCAGATCAAGACCGGCGCCGTGCACACCGGCGAGATCCGCGACCGCACCATCCGCCTCCAAGACCTCAGCGCCTCGGCCCGAGCCTCGCTCCACGGCCAGGCGGGACCACAGGGAGCTCAGGGTCCGGCCGGTGCCCCAGCGATCAAGCATTTCGCCTCGGTCAACGCCGCAGGGCAATTCTTGCGCGGCGACGCCAAGTACGGCGGCAGCGATACCGGGATCGGGACGTACATCGTGGGATTCGCTGATTCTGTGAGCGGCTGCGCCTACACGGCGACGCTAGGCACGACCGACGGGTCGGTAGTCCCCGCCGGACGAGTGACGGTCAACGACCACGCTGGCGCGGTTGGCGTGCAGACCTACGACGCCGCGGGAGCCGCGACGAGCCTGCCGTTTCACATCATCGTCGCCTGCTGACGGGATCTCGACGCCCGCTTGCGCGTGGGAACGTATGTTCGTATTGTGATCGTGCATGCCTCGTCTCGTTCGCCGCAGCAGCTCCTCCCCGGCTAAGGTCTGGTGGAACGCCGTCATATCGCGGGTCGATGAGGCCCCGCGGGTCGTTCAGGAGCTCGTCGACAGTGCCTCGGCCGCGGCTGATCCGCTCGAGATCCAGCAGGCGGTTGGCTGGGCTCGTGCGCATCCGGCCTGGCGCGACGACGATCCTCCGTTCATGGCGCAGTAGTTGCGGCGGCGAAGGCGAACCCGAACCCCGTGCGCTGAGCGCGCCGACAAAGTCTGGGTCGGCCCGTTGACGCCGAGAACGAGAGGGGTGATAGCGCAGCCCCAGCTCGCTGTCTGTCACGAGGCATCTCCGGGTGCCGCCTGAGGGTGGTGTGCTGCCGGGGCCAGGTGGTGGAGGTGCGGCGGCAGGTGCCGAAGAACGCGCTCGCGGGCCGCGGCATTCTTCTGGTCCTGGAGCATCTTGTAGTGGTCGGCGATGAGTTGGTCGACGCGGGACGGGCTCAAGCCGATAGCGCGTGCCATGTCGGGGCGCGAAATGCTGTTGCTCTGCGCGAGGGCGACCATCCGGTCGTCCCGCCACCACGTCACGGCTCGGCCCGCGTTGGTGAGCTCGCGTAGCTCACGGAGGCTGGCTGCTTGGGATTCAGGATCGACACCAAGGGGTGTGTGGGTCGGTCGGAGATCTTCGTCGGGCAAGAGATTCTTCATTTGTGCAGCCTCGCGCACGGCGGCACAGAAAGCAACGTGGTCACGTAGAAAACTGTGCGCCGGTCGGCGCTCGGCGGCAACTCGCTCTCGGGCACCATGACCGGCGGCCTCTGTTGCCCCGGCCACCGCCTCAAAAGATGGCCGAGGGGTATTCGGATGCCCCGTCGACTTAGAAGCGATGGTCGTATCGCTTCGTCCCAAGTCCATGGTCTTCGAGGTCACCGAGCAGTCGGTGGCCGAAGGCATGCTCGTCCTTCCGGCTCAGCGCCGCGGCCCGCGGTGGGATTCGCGAGCCGCGGCGGTGATCCTGTTGATGTGTGTCGCTGCTGTGGCGACGGTCTTGTCGACTCGGCCGCGAGGGCACGCCGTCGCGGCTCCGCCCGCTGCGGTCGCGCCGTCGTTGGCAGTCGTGCATCCGGGGCGCGGCGTTCCGGCGCCGGCGCAGAAGCCCCGTCCGCGGCGGCGGTCGACGCCGGTGCGCCGCCCGAAGCGCCACCGGAAGACGCGGTGTCGCGAGCACGCGGTGACACCGGCCCCGCCTCACCAGTCAGCTCCGGCGCCTCCAGTCGCCCAGCGGGCTCCGGCGACACCGGCGACACCGGCGACACCGGCGACACCGGCGACACCGGCCGCTCCCGCCGACACCTCGCCCGGGGAGTTCTTCTAGATGTTGCTCTCGGGGCGATCGCGCTCGATGTCCCTCAGCGCCCTGCGCTGGCGGGCTCGGGCTCCGCGGCTGGCGTTCACAAGCGTCTGCATGATCTTGAGCTTGGTCGGCCTGCGGGTGGTGCTCGCCGGACCGCCCAAGCCGTTGGCTGCGCCGAAGGGCTCAGTCGCGTCGACGTCGGACGTTGAGGGCTTTGCCGAGGGTTTCGCGCGGGCGTTCTTGACGTTCTCGCCGCAAGATCCCGGCCGGCGCGACCGTGCGATGAAGTTGTACGGGTACGTCTCAGATGACGCCGTCACCGGCACCGGGGCGACGCACGTGGTCTGGACGTCGGTCGTCGACTCCCAGGCTCGGCACGGGGGCGGTCGGGTCGTCACCGTGCTCGCCGACGACGGCCGGCGCGAGTGGTACCTGGCCGTCACCGTCACGCTCGACCGGTCCGGACGACGTTCGATCGCGACGGCGCCGGCGCTCGTCGGTCCGCCGGCCACACGCCCGGACGCGGTCGCACCCGCTGAGTTGGAGGTCGACGATCGCGGGCTGCGTCAGGTTGCAGAGCGTGTGGTCCGTCACTTCCTGGCCGGCGATCAGGCGGACCTGGCTGCGGACCTGGCGCGCGGCGCGACGGTCACGACACCGCCGGTCGCCGCGCGGCTGGCGAGCGTCGACGTGATCACCTGGGTCGCGCGCCCGTCACGGATCGCCGTCGCCGTGACGGCGAGCGCACCCGACCACCTCCATTTCTCCCTTCGCTACGAGCTGCAAGTCATACGTCTTGGTGGACGCTGGCTCGTTCGTGAGGTCCAAGTCAATCCACTCGATCGAGAGGGAACACGATGACTGCACGTCTTCGTCGTCTGATGGTCGCGACCGCGTTGGCGCTGGTCGTGGCTGCTGTTGGTGCCACGTCTGCGATGGCCGACCCGGGCCAGTTCGGCAAGAACCTCGGTGACCAGGTCAAGTCGCTGTCGACCGGCCTGTTCCTCGCGGTGGCCGGGCTGGTGACGTTGCCGATCCTCGGCCGTCGTGACGTCAACGGCGGCGTCGTCCTGGCTGGCCTTGTTGTTGTCCTTGGTGGGTTCATCTTCGCCCAGGACATGGTCAAGAGCGTGATCGTGGATCTCTGGAAGTCGCTGGAGGGGGCATGAGCGACAACAAGGTCACGCTGCGCTCCTACCGGCTGGCCTTCGAGCTGGAGCGCCGGCTACATCGCATCGACCGCTTCCGCATCCCGGTGCCCTACGGCATCCCGCTGGTGGCGCTGGCCTACGCGGCGGCGGTCGCCGTCGCGTTGGTCATCGCGGGCTCTCTGCCGTTGACGGGAGCGGTGCTCGGTGTGCTGCCGTGGCCGGTGCGGCTGATCCTGTTGCCGGGCGTGATCACCCGCGCGCTATGTCATCGGCGCGCGGACGGGCGCCCGGCCCACGAGGCGATCATCGCCTACATGATGTTCCTGGTCGGGCCTCGGCGACTTGTAGGACTTGAGCGCGCCCCGGCCCGCGACGTCGATCTTGGGGTGGTCGCGGTCGCGTCCGATGAGCGCTCGGCCGGCTACCGGGCCGGCGTGGTGCGGGGGCCGGGCACGGTGCTCTTGCGGTGTCCGGCTCGACTCGAGCTCCGAGGACGGGTGCTCCGTCTCGCCGGAACCGGTGAGGCGCCGTTGTCGGAGCCCCAGGAGGTCGCGCTGTCGTCGGGCATGCGTCTGGAGATCGCGCCGTGCGGCCGTCGCTGAGCTTCGCGTGGCGCAATGTGCTGTTCGGTCGCGACGCGGCGGATGCTTGGGCGCTGCTTCGCGTGCACACCGCGTCCTATGCAGGGCTGTCGACGGCGGCCAAGATCGAGCGCCTGGCCGCGCTGGCCAGCTACGCGGCGGCCGCCGAGGCCGACTTTCAGATCCTGCGCGTGAGCCGTGCGGCGTCGTCGTCGCAGTATGCCCGCACCGCACGGCAGATGCTCGACCCGGTCCACGGTCAGGACGCGCGGCTGGCGGCGTTGATTGCCGAGCACGCGACGGCGATTGACGGCTACGGCGCGGCGACCGCCGAGGTCTTCCTTGCCGTTCGGCTCGACGCGCCGTCGGGGTTCTCCGGCTCGTTGGCCGGCGTGCTGGGTGATGTGCGCCGGCTCGTCGGTTTGCGGGACGCGCGAGGCATCTCGCAGCGTCGGCTTGACGAGGTCCTCGATCACGAGGCGGTCGCTTATGGCCGGGCCGGCGACTACCTCGATGTCGAGCGTGCATCGACGGCCGAGTTGCAGTGGCTGTTGCGCCGCACGGCGCTGCGCGGGGTCGGCGAGCCGGAGAGCGACGAGCACTGGCGGCCCCAAGCGCTGGTGCTCGACGCTGAGGACGAGGACGGCGGGCGACGGTTCCGCCCGCTCGGGGCGCAGCTGATGGCGCTGCTCGACGAGCCGATCACTGTCGAGCGCGACCGGCTGGTCGTGGGGGAGGTCCATCAGGCCGTGCTCGTCGCAGGGGCGCTGCCCGAGACCACGACATTCCCGGGCCGGCAGGCCGAGCTGCTGTTCGCGCCGCTGGAGGCGGTTGGGTTTCCGGTTGACGCGACCTTCTCGGCGCGGTGGATTCCCAACGATGCCGCGCTGTCGCTGGTGCGCCGTCGGATCGTTGACGCCGATCACGCCTTCGCCGAGGAGAGCCACGGCGACCACGGCCCGACCGCGCGTACCGCCGTGCGTCCCGATCTCGTCCGCGAGCTTGAGGACGAGCTCACGGCCACCGACCGGCCACCGCTGCTCCGCGGCCAGGTGAGCTTCGCTGTCGGCGCGTGGTCTGCCGACGAGCTCGAAGAGCGCGTCCGGCGACTGCGGCGTGAGCTGGCGCCGATCGCGCTGCACCGCCCGAAGGACATCCAGTTGCCGCTCTGGCTCGGCCATCTGCCCGCGCAGCTGCCGCGGGTGCGGCGCTATGACGACGTGTTCCTGCCCGAGCAGCTCGGCGCGATGGTGCCGACGGCGACCCACGCCGTTGGCGCCCGCACCGGGCTGCTGATCGGCCACACGCTGTCGGGCTCGCCGCAGCCGGTGCTCTTTGACGCGACCGAGGGGTCGCGCGAGGACGACACCCCGGCCGTGCTGTGCACCGGGACGCCCGGCCGGGGCAAGACGGCGACCGCGCAGCTTCTGGCCGCCGGCGCCTTCATGACCGGCTCGGCGGTCGTCGATATCGATCCCAAGGGCGACCATCGACTGGCCGAGGCGATCGGTGAGGAGCACGTCGATCATGTCGAGATCACCGCGGGGGACCGCGACCGCGGGCGCCTTGATCCGATGCGGATCGCGCCGCTGGACATGCGTGTCGAGTTGGCCTACTCCTTCCTGACCGAGCTGCTGCCGGCGCCGGTCCCTCCGACGTGGCAGACCGAGATCCGCGCCGCCGTCGCCGAGGCCGTCGATCGCGGGGCGCGCAGCAGCGGCCTGATCCTCGATCGCCTCGAACAGGGCGGCGACGATGCCCGCGCGGCAGCTCGCGCGCTCGAGATCCACGCGGGCTCGGGCTTGGTCCAGCTCGGCTTCGCCGATCGCGCGACGGCCCCGCCGCCCGCGGTCCAGAAGCCGGTGACGAGCATGCGCATCGTCAACCTTGTCCTCCCGGAGTCCGGCACGCCACGCGCCGAGCTGACCCCCGAAGAACGCACCGGCCGCGCTCTGCTCCGCCTGCTGGCGGTCCACGCGATGGATCTGCTGGGCAGCGACCGCTCGCGTCACAAGCTGTTGATCCTCGAGGAGGTCTCTCAGCTGGTCGGCGACGTTGTCGGGCTCTCGCTGGTGATGCGCATCGTCAAGTGGTGCCGTAGCCAGAACGGCACGCCCGTTCTGATCGACCAGCTCCTCGACGGGCTGCAGGCCGTCATCGACCTGGTCGGCTGGCACTTCGCCTTCGGCGTCAAGACCGAGCGCGAGGCCAAGCGCGTGATCGCCCACCTCGGCCTCGACGTCGACGACGCCGCGCTAGTGGCTCGGCAGCAGCGCTTCCGTCGCGGCCAATGCCTCGTACGCGACTACGAAGGCCGTGTCGGCGCCGTGCAGATCGACCTCGGCACCCTGCTCAAGCAGCTCACGACGACCCCACCCCGGCGCGGAGTCAGCGTCGAAGACGATGACCAGATGGCGTTGTTGTAGCTGTTGGTTGGCCGTCGTCGTCGCGTGTGTGGGGCTCGCGTCGCCCGCTCGAGCGGCGACGAGCACCGCGGCAAGGAGCTCCACGCCGGCATCGACCACCGTCCCGGCATCGACGGCCGTGCCGGCACCGACCGAGACGTCTGACGACGCCTACTCCGACCCGTCGCGATCGTTGGGCGCGACGTCACCGTCCTGTCGCTACGGACTCTCGGCGGCCGCGCGGCGCAGTTGCCGGGCCAGTGGCTCGGTCGCCGAGCCCCATCCGCTGAGCAGCTATGGGATCGACGTTCGCGTCGGGTTC
>JAOPZD010000192.1 GCA_025964295.1 Conexibacter sp. | reverse complement strand
GCGCACGACGTCAGCGGGGGCCGACGCGGACGTGGCGGCCGCGGAGCGCAGCATGCGCGCGTAGCGGCGGACGAGGTCGGCCTGGGCGTTGGTCCTGGTCGGGATCGGCGGCGTCGCGCCGGAGCGTGATGCGGACATGGCGTACCTCCTCGAAGGGCTTGGTCAAGACCCGAGGGCGACGCCGCGAACCGCTCAGCGGTCTCGCACGTTTCCCACCGCACATCCGTGAGACGGGGCCTGCCGCGGCCTGCGCCGTCCCGGGAGACGACCTACCCCGGACCGCCTGTTCGCGATGCGCACACGGTCAGCGCGATGACGTCTCAGCGGACGGGCTGCGGCTGCTGGACCCGCGTGAACCGGGCGCCGGCGCGCGCGCCGGGCGCCGGCAGGACGCCACGGATGACGACGACCTCCTCCTCGGTCTGGCCCGGGGCGAGCCGCCCCTGCGCGCGGAGGTGGTCGACGCGGTCGCGCATGAGCGGGCCCAGCGGGCCGCGATGACGGGTGGCGACAGCGGGCTGGAGGCCGGCGGCGCGCAGCGCGTCCAGCGTGACGTCGGTCCCGCAGATCTCGGAGTGGACGACCAGGAGGGTGCCGCCGGGGCGCAGGTGGAGAGGGGCCTCGGCGATCAGGCGGTCCAGCACGACCCGTCCGTCGCGGCCGGCGTCCCAGGCGCGCTGGGGCCCGCGGGTGGGCAGGCGGTCGCCGCTGGGATCGGGGACGTAGGGCGGGTTGGAGACGATCACGTCGTAGCGCTGATCGTGCAGCGATCCGAACAGATCGCCGCGCCGCGCCCGGACCGACACGCCGTTGAGCCGCGCGTTCAGGCGCACGGTGAGCACGGCGCGGCGCGAGACGTCGACGGCGGTGACGTCGCGAGCCCCGGCCAGCGCGGCGGTCACGGCCAGCGCGCCGCTGCCGGTGCAGGGGTCCAGGACGGAGGCGCCGGGCGCGAGCTCGCGCAGCACGCCGGCCAGCAGCCACGTGTCGGAGATGGGCCGGAACACACCGGGGAGCGTCACGATCCGCATGGGCGGGGACGTATCCACCGTGCGCGCTCGCGCAAACCCGGAGGCCGGCGTCGGGCGCGTCGGGCGCGCCTCGCGTCACCGCTCGCCGAGGAACGGCAGGGCGCGCTCCAGCACGGCGCCCGGCGCCTCCTCCGGCAGGAAGTGCCCGGCGCCGGGAACGGTCTCCACCTGCAGGTTGGGCCCGGGCTGCGGGTCGAGGACCAGGCGCAGCGCGCTGCGCCCGCCCATCAGCAGCAGGGAGGGGACGCGCAGGTCGCCGGAACGATCCCCGCCGCTCATCGTGGCCGGCAGCTCCCGCGTCAGGAACGTGCGGTAGCAGGCCGAGCTGGCGGCGGCGCGGGCCGGGTCGCGCAGGACGTCGGCGTAGACGTCGAGCTCGGCGTCGGTCCAGCGCGCGCCGGGCCCGCTGCCCGCGCGGATGATCCCGCGCACGAAGGCCCGGCCGGCGGTCATCGTCCGCGGCCCGATGACCGGCGTGCCGACGAGCACCTGATAGGACGCGAACGCCGGCAGCAGCAGGTGCCGCGCACGCGGACGCCCGGCCGGCCACGGCGGGGCGATGTCGAGCGCGACCAGGCGCTCCACCCGCTCGGGCGCCATCAAGGCCATCAGGAACGCGACGTAGCCGCCCCAGTCATGGCCCATCACCGCCACGCGGTCCAGCCCCTCGGCGTCGAGGAGCGCGAGCACGTCTCGCGCGAAGGTCGCCTTGGCGTAGTCGCCGGGCGGCGCCGCCGACCAGCCCCACCCGCGCAGGTCGGGCACGATCACGCGGTGGCGCTCGGCCAGCGCCGGGATCAGGCGCCGCCAGGACCACCAGTGCTGCGGCCAGCCGTGCAGCAGCAGCAGGGGCGGTCCGCTGCCGGCCTCGGCGACGTGCAGCCGGACGCCGCCGACGTCGACGTCGCGGTGCGTCACGCCCGCCACCGCGGGCATCGGCGGCGCGATCACCGCGCCGGCCCGCCGAGCGGCGCGTCCAGGCTCGAGCTCATCCGCGCGCCCTACCCGCTGGTGGCCCGCGACGCGCATGACTCCCCGGCCGGCGCTCGACGGTCCGGATGGTTCGCGTAGGACTTGGCACGTTTGGGCGGTCCGCCGGATCGGACATGTCGTCCGTCAGCCAGGCGGCGGGTCCAACCAGGGCCGCGCTGGAAACGTTGAACACAGGGAGAACGCACATGGCCGGAACCGTGACGGATCGCGGCAGCAAGGGAGCCACCGCCGGACGCCGCGCAGCGGCAGGGCGGCTGAGCACCGAGACCAAGCACTCGTCCAAGACGTCGGAGTTCTACGCCTACGTGGCGGTGACCATCGGCGTCCTGCTGGCGGGCCTGCTGACGAAGGCCGGCGACGGTCACGACGATCGCCTCAACGCCCACGACACGTGGCTGATCGTCGGCATCCTCACCGTCGGCTACATGGTCAGCCGCGGGCTCGCCAAGGCCGGCAGCCGAGAGCCGTACTTCGCCGGCGGCACGAACGACACGGCCGACGCCGACGGGCGCTTCGACCGCTAGGTCGCCACGGGTGGAGGGCGGGCGCAAACGCCGCCCTCCACCCGGCATCGCCTAGGGCTTGGGCCCCAGCGGCGGCAGCGCGTCGAGCGCCTCCTCGCGGCTGTCGGCCACGAAGAGCATGCCGCCGGTCGCGGTGATCTCGAGGATCGTGCGGACGTACTGCTGCTCGGTGATGACGGCCAGGCCGGCCCCGTCGCGGGGGTGGAGGTCGGCGGCGCCCCGGACGAGGGCGTCGAGGACCTTCGAGTTGAGCATCTGCGGGCTGCGCAGGTCGAAGACCAGGCGGTTGACGCCCTGCTCGCGGAGGTCGGCGAGCAACTCCCGGACGTGGTGCCCGGCGGCGGTGCCCGCTTCGGCGTGCAGCGTGATGACGGCCGTGCGATCGTCGACGCGCTCGACGTCGTACCGGCTCGCATCCACCTAGAGCACCTCGGGCAGGACATGCCAGCCGCGCAGGTTCAGCCGCTCGCCGATCTGCATGCCGCTGTCGTCGATGGTGAACGTGCGGATGTCCTTGTCGTGGTCGGAGCCGCGGACCTTCAGGACGTTGATGGCCCGGCCGACGCGCCCATGGTCGGCGACGTACTGCAGGACGATGATCGCGTCGGCCACGGTCGACATGTGCATGCCGCCGCTGAGGTCGGATCCGAGCGTGTCCTCGGCGGTCGCCGTCATGAGCCCCAACAACGAGCTGGCCTTGATGTGGAAGCTCAGGCCGAGCAAGTACTCGCGGAAGCTCTTCATGCTGGCGACGCGGTGCAGGGCCGACAGGCTGTCGATGGCGATCCGATCGGGCCGGAAGTCCGCCAGCTCGCTCTTGAGGTGCAGCAGGTGGTCCTCCAGCGACGCCGCCTCCGGCGCCTGGGCCACGATGCGCAGGCGGCCGCCGGCTTCGAGGCGCTCGACGTCGATGCCCCACGCCTCGGCGTTGCGCACGAGCTGGTCCCGCGACTCCTCGAAGGAGAAGAGCAGGCCGCGGTCGCCTCCGCCGACGACGAACTGCGTCGCCAGCAGGGACTTGCCGACCCCCGTCGGTCCGGAGACGAGCACGAGCGACCGGGCCAGGAAACCGCCGTGGGTCATCGCGTCGAGCTCGGCGATGCCCGACGGCAGCCGGTCGTGCGAGGAGGCGTAGCCGAAGTTCAGGACCTCCTGAGGCACGACCACCATGCCGTGGCCCGACCTGATGGTGAACAGATGCTCGCCCTTGAGGTGCGAACCGCCCCGGAGCTTGAGCACCTCCAGCGTGCGGCGGCGCTTCTCCGCCTCCAGGAGGTTGCGCAGGATGATGACGTTGTCGGCGACGAACTCCTCGAAGCCGAAGCGGGCCACCGGCCCGAAGTCGTCGGGACGCTCGGCCGTCATCACGGTGGTCACGTCGAGGTCCTGGAGCGCGGCCGCGATCTGCAGCAGCGCGCGGCGGGCGACCTGCAGGTTGCCGAACTGGTCGATCAGCGACCCGGTGGAGTCGATCGCGACCCGTCGCGCGCCGCTCTTGCCGACCGCGTGGCGCACGCGCGCGACCAAGGACGACAAGTCGTAGTCGCCGGCGACGATCAGCTCGTCGGAGAGGTCGGGCGAGGCGTCGACGAACGTCCACCGGCCGGCGGCCTGCCAGCCGTCGACGTCCCAGCCGAAGGAGCGGAAGTTGCGGACGATCTCCGGCGGGCGCTCTTCGAACGTGACGAACACGCCGGGCTCGTCGCGGGTGATGCCGGCGACCAGGAACTGGACCGCCAGCAGCGTCTTGCCGCTGCCGGCCGTGCCGGAGACGAGCGTGACGCGGCCGCTGGGCAGGCCGCCGCCGGTGACGGCGTCCAGGCCCTCGATGCCCGAGGCGACGCGGGGGACTTCGACGGGATCGATGGTCATGGCGCTCCGAGCCCCAGGCCCCAGCGGACGCGGTCGAGGTCCGACAGGTCGCCGACGATGCGGCGGACGGGTTGCGGCGAGACGCGCATCAGCATCGGCGTGGCGACGATGCGCTCGTCCTCGGCGACCTCGGGCCGGTCGCCGAGGTCGACGACCTCGACCTCGATCTCGCCGGGCAGCGTGGCGCGGAGCTCCTCGAGCGCGGCGAGCGCACGGTCTGACGACGGCGTTCCGCTGACGACGTAGAGCTTGAGGGTGGTAGCGCTCATCGGAGGGGGCGGGCCGGGCGATGACGAGCCACGAGCGCTGACTGGATTGTCCGGGCGGCCCGCGGCTCAAACGCCCTGCGGCGGGCGTTCTCGCGCCAACGTGGTCGCCTCAGGCGCTGAGGCGCTTGTGCACGCGCACGGTCGATCCGTGCGGGAACGAGCGGACCTGGACGAGCTCGCAGAGCTGGTTGACCATCCACAGGCCGCGGCCGCCCTCGCCGGTCGTCGAGGGCTCGACGCGGCCGATCAGCGGGTCGTCGATCCGCCCCTGGTCGCGGATCTCGCAGATCAGCGCGTCCGGCGCCCGCCAGATGAGCAGGGTGCCGTGCCCGCCGCCATGGCGGACCGAGTTGGTGGCCAGCTCGTTGACGGCGAGGGCCAATTCGGCCGCGCGGGAGCCGGACAGCCCCGCCGCGAGCGCGTGGCCGCTGACGACGTGGCGGAGGCCTTCGAGGCCGCCGAGGTCGACGACGACCTGCTCGGCGTCGGCGGGCGGCGGCGTCAGCGGCCGGTCACAGGGAAGCGACAGCTCGCCGACGCCCGCGAAGCGGTCGCTGGCCCCGGCGTCGCGGCCGTCGCGCACGAACGGGTGGGTCCGGCGGGCCTCGTCGATCACGGCATCGGGCAGCGCGTCGACGTCATAGGGGCAGAGCAGCCAGAAGTCCGGGTCGGCGAAGGCCGCGTTGAGCAGCCCCTCGTGCCGCTGGCACTCGACCAGCTCGGCGGCGCTGCGCTGCGCCCAGATCGGCTCGCCGATGCCGCGGACGCGGCCGCCGGATCCGTGCGCGTCCAGGAACCGCTGCCAGGCGGGGATGATGCGCGCGGGATTGGTGCCGACCGCCGCCATGTCGGCGTAGAGGACGCCGTCGTCGGCGCCGCCCAGCGCCTCGCGCAAGGCGACGAGCTTGGGTGCGGCGAGGACCGCCAGCAGCGGCTCGCCCGCCTCGATCGAGGAGCGGACGAACGGCACGATGCCCGCCATGAACGCGTCGTCCCCGTCGTAGAAGAACGCCTCGTGGCGGTACCCGTCGCCGGTGCGGCCGACGGCGGTGGCGGGGGACGGGCACATGGCCGATCACACGGTAGTCGCGTCGGGCCACCGCCAGCCGGACGCTGCTCCGGGCCGCTATGCGCCGGCGATCCGGCTCTTCAGCAGCGCCTTTCCCTGCTCGGCGCCCTTGCGGCTCTCGCCCTGGGCCCGGCGGAAGAAGTCGGCCAGCTCCTGGTCTCCGTCGCGCTCGGCGTCGGCGGCGTAGGTCTCCAGCCGCAGCGTGTTGCTCAGGCACTGCTCGACGAACCAGATGATGTTGTAGTCCTTGTCCTTGGTGCCGGTCACCTGACCGGTCTCGTCCGCGGCCATCTCTGCCTCCTTGGAGCGGTGGGTGTGAGTCGTCGTGATGGGGTACCCGGCGGCGCGCGGGGGCTGAACGTCGATGGGGGATGGGCAAGGGCTGTTCACCAACCCCCGGCCAGCGCACGGCACGCGTCGCGGCGCTCTTCGCTCGGCGTTCATGCCACTGCGAACCCCTGCCGCCAGCTCGGGTGCGCCGGGCGCCACTGCAGCTCGCGCTTCGCCTTGGCGTTGGAGGCACCGCGAAGCTCGGTCGTCATCACCACGCCGGCCTCGCCGGCGAACAGCCGTCCGACGAATCGCGGTACGCGCACGGGCTTCTTGGCGCCGAGCTCCCGCGCCAGCGCCGGCAGCCACTCGGCGACCGGGGCCGGGTCGTCGTCGACCACGTTGTAGACGCCGGGGCTGCCGCGCTCGATCGCCGCCACCGTCGCCTCCGCCGCGTCGGCGACGTGGATGAAGGACCACACGCCGCCGCCGTCTCCGACCAGCGGGAACCTGCGCCTGCGGACCAGCTCGACCTGCTCGGCGCCCGGCGCGAGCGACGTCCCCGGCCCATAGAAGTGGCCGTAGCGCAGCACGATCGGCTCCGTCCACCGCGCGCCGAGGACCGCCTCCTCGAGGTGACCGATCGCGGCCAGCGCCTCGCGCATCTCCCGGGCGGGCGCGCGGTCGAACGGGTCCCCCTCGCTCTTCACCGGTCCGCCGGTGCGCGCGTACGAGACGATGTGGCTCTGCGCCACGAACCGCCGCACGCCGACCGCCCGCCCCGCCGACAGCAGGTTGTCGGTCCCCTCGGTCCGCAGACGGCTGGTGAGCGCGAAATCGCGATCGAAGTGACGCATGTCCAGCAGGTCGGGCAGCGCGGTCAGCTCATGGACGATCACGTCCGGCCGCGCCGTGCCCACGGCCTCCGCGACCTGATCGGGATCTAGCGCGTCCGCGACCACCGGCACAGCACCCAGCTCGTAGAGCAGCGACTGCTTCGACTCGCTGCGCGTCATCCCATGAACCTCATGCCCCGCCGCGACCAGACACGGCACCAGCTGCCTTCCGATCGCCCCCGTCGCACCGGCCACGAACACTCTCATCATCAACTCCATCGTCGGGGAACACCTCCACCCACGAGACAAGACAGCGGCCCGAGCTGTGACAACGCGTGGCGCTTCCCCGTAGCCCCGCGCGCCGCGTCGGTCTTTTGCCCAACCGACCCGTGATCGTTGAGCATCGCCGATCAAACGACTAGGGCGCCGTGCCGGCTAAGCCGTGCTCGACTCAAAGCCGCTGTATCTTCGAAGGTCGCCCCGGAATGCATGACAAGACCGTTCAGCGACGACGCGTAGGCCTTGCACTGGTCGTTGTCGTGGTGCTCGTCTCGTTCGGCGCGCTGTTCGGGGGGCCGGTAGCCGACGTGCGACGAGGAGCCGACGAGGTGCTGTCTCCGATCGGCGACGGAGCGAGCCGAGCGGCCAAGCCGATCGCGAACCTCTTTCGCTGGGTCGGCGACACCGTCTCGGCGAAGGGCTCGCTCGACGACGCTCGCAAGCAGCGCGACGACGCGCGTGACCTCGCGATCCGCAACCAGACCGCTGCGAGCGAGAACCGTCAACTGCGCGGCCTCAGCGAGCTCGATCAGCAGCCCTTCTCTCTCAAGCCCTACGCGCCGGTCACCGCTCGCGTCGTGGTGCGTTCCCCGTCCTCGTGGTACGAGCGGGTCGTCATCAACAAGGGAACCTCGTCGGGTATCCGCGCCGGTATGCCGGTCATCGCGGCAGACGACCAAGGCAGCGGGCACGGCGGCCTGATCGGGAAGACCTCAAGCGCCACGGCGACCTCGGCCGTCGTGACGCTGCTCGCGAACCCCTCGATGGCTGTCGGCGCCAAGATCGTCAGCGGCGACGTAGCGGGTTTGGTGACCCCGAACATCAGCCGGATCCGTGACACCATCCTCACGGACGTGCCGGCTGGAGACGATGTCGCGCCCGGCAGCCTGGTCGTCACGCAGGGCACCCTGTCTCGCCGCGCGCACCTGATCTCCATCTACCCACCCGATCTTCCGATCGGGCGCGTGACGCGAGTTGACGACGCCGGCACCCCAGAGGCAACCCCGCACGTCCGGCTGTTCGTCGACACCCGCCGTATTCGCTACGTGCAGGTTCTGACGAAGCAGGTCAACGGCAACCGCTGAGGCTGCCGTAGACCAGCCGGCAGCCTCAGCGGAAGACGCGAGCCGGAGGCGAGCAGTCCGCTAGGACGAGAGGTATCTGACGCCGAGCGCCGAGCGCCAAAGCGCCGGGCCGGCCACCAGCGAATCCAGCCAGGAGAGCGCGGCGGCGGGCGCAACGCCTGCCCTCGCGCTTTGTCCTGGCATTACGCTGATGGCTGTGAACATCCGCAGCACGTCGCGGCTTGCCGGGGTGCTACTCGGTGACGCGGAGCAGATCGCGGAGCGTGCCGCAGCACGTATTCAGGAGCGGCTGCCTTCTTATGCGAGGGTGTCCCGCGAGGACCTGATGCCGGTGCTCCTGGCCGACACGCGACACCTCCTCGAGGCGATTCGCGATACGGACGTGGATCGCGGCTGCGCAGAGATCGACGATCGCGCGTGGAAGGAGACCCGGGCCCGTCAGGGGGTCACGAGCGACGAGCTGCTGCAGGGGTGGCGAGTTGGTCTGGAGGTCGTGTGCGAGGAGGCGCATGCCCGGTCCGAGGAGCTTGGACTGGCTGACGGCGTGCTGCTCGAGTTCGTCGAAGCCATGCTGAGGTGGGGTGACGTCGGGGTGCGCGCGTTGGTGTCGGCACACCGCGAAGTCGAGATCGGTGTGCTCGACCGGCTGGCCGAGGAGCAGGCGGCGTTGCGGCGCGTTGCGACGGTGGTGGCACGAGGAACGCCGGCGGAGGAGCTGTTCGCGGCCGTCGTTGAGGAGGCCGGGCGGGTGTTTCCGACCGACATCGTGAGCCTGAGCCGCCGCGACTCCGGCGACACGATCACGGTCGCCGCGGTCTCAGGGGGACTCGCCGACGGCTTCCCGGTCGGCGGGCGGTGGCCGCTCGGGGGCAAGAACATCCACACGGTGGTCTTGGAGACCGGCCGTTCGGCCCGGATCGACAGCTATGCCGATGCCTCCGGGCGGCTCGGCATCGCCGCGCGCGAGGCCGGGGCCGCCTCAGGGGTCGGCGCGCCGATCGTCATCGACGGCCGCGTTTGGGGGATCATCGGCCTGGCCTCGACGGAGGACCCCCTGCCTGCCGACGCCGAGGCGCGTCTGGCTTCCTTCTCGGAGCTGCTGGCGACGGCGATCGCGGATGCCGCGAGCCGAGCCGGCCTGACCCGGATGGCCGAGGAGCTGGCGGCGTTGCGGCGGGTGTCGATGTTGGTCGCGCGCGAAGGTCCGCCGGAGGACGTGTTCGCCACGGTCGCCGAGGAGGTGGGCCGGATCGGTGGGGCCGAGACCGCGGTGATCCACCGGTTCGACCCCGACGGCTTCAGCACGATCGTCGCGGTCTACGGGTCGCTGCAGCAGTCGTTCTGGGTTGGCAGTCGCTGGAAGTTGGAGGGCAACAGCGTCGCCGCGACCGTGTATCGGACGGCGCGGCCGGCGCGCTTCGACGACTATCCGAGGTCTGCCGGGGCGATCGCGGCGAGCGCGGCAAAGCTGGGCATCCGCTCCGGGGTCGGTAGCCCGATCGTGGTCAACGGGCGTCTGTGGGGCGTGATCGCGGCCGGGACATCCCGGGCCGAGCCGCTGCCCGCCGACTCAGAGCCGCGGATGGCGGAGTTCACCGAGCTGGCGGCAACGGCGATCGCGAACGTCCAGGCGCGGTCGGATCTCGCTGCGTCCCGTGCTCGGATCATCGCCACGGCGGACGAGGAGCGTCGCCGCGTGGTGCGTGACCTGCACGACGGGGCCCAGCAGCGATTGGTGAGCACGATCGTGACGCTCAAGCTGGCCCGCCAAGCCCTGGGGCACGACCAGCCCGACGCGTCGGCGCTCATGGGCGAGGCGCTGTGGCACGCGCAGACGGCGAACGACGAGCTGCGCGAGCTCGCGCACGGCATCCTTCCGACGGTGCTCACCCGCGGCGGCCTGCACGCCGCGGTCGGAGCGCTGGCCTCCGCGATGTCGATTCCGGTCGAGATCGACGTCGCGGTGGGGCGGCTGCCTTCCGA
>JAOPZD010000191.1 GCA_025964295.1 Conexibacter sp. | reverse complement strand
ACTCGCGGCCCGCGCCGCCGGCCCTGGAGCTCCACGTCCTCGGCGGGGCGGCGCCGCGGGTCGCCCTCGGCGGCCGGCCGCTGCACCTGCGCCCGCGCCACATCGAGCTGCTGACGCTCCTGCTCCTGCACCGCGGCCGCGCCAGCGCCGACGTCCTCTGCGCCGACCTCTACGGCGACGACGGCCACCCCGCGAGCGTCCGCGTCGAGATGTCGCGCCTGCGGCGCCTGCTGGAGGGCGCGATCGAGCCCGACACCTATCACCTGACCGGCGAGGTCGACAGCGACGTCAAGCACGTCCGAGCGCTGCTGGGCCGCAACGAGGTCGGCGCCGCGGCCGCCGCCTACGCCGGCCCGCTGCTGCCCGACTCCTCCGCGCCGGGCATCGAGCGCGCGCGCGAGGAGCTCGACGCCTGGCTGCGCCAGGCCGTCATCACCTCCGACGACGCCGAGGCGCTGTGGTCCTGGGTGCGCAGCCCTTCGGGGGAGGACGACCTCGTCGCCTGGCGGCGCCTGGTGGTCGCGCTGGACTATCGCGACCCGCGCCGCAGCCTCGCGGCCTCGCGGATCGCCTCGCTGCGCCGCTCGTTCGGGGATGTAGCGGGGCTGTAACGGTCGCGGTGGTGCACTACGGCTCCCCTCGAGAAGGAGCCGGGCATCACCACCGAGCAGCACCCTGTCCCTCGCGCCGTCGCGCCGAGGACTCGCGGCGTCAGCACCGCACGGACCGTCCTGCACCTGCTCTCTCTGCTGGCTCAGGCGCCCGACGGCATGCGCGCCGACGACGTCGCGGCGGCGCTGGGCAAGAGCGCGTCCACGGCCTACAACCTGCTCGACACGCTGTGTCAGGAGGGGTTCGCCGTCCACGCCGAGTCGGGGGCCTACCACCTCGTCGGCGAGGCGACCGGCTTCGTGCCCGCCGCCCAAGGCCGCGATCTGCAGGGCGGCCTCGGCGGGCTGCTCGACGAGCTCTTCGCCCGGACCCACAAGCGCGTGTACCTGGCCGCGGCGCACTCGGGCCAGGTCGTCATCCCGCTGGCCCGGGGCCGGCAGGGGATGCCGCGCATCCCGGGGCTCGGCGCGCGGATCGGGGAGAACGCCCACGCGCTGGCGCTGGGCAAGGTCGCGCTGTCGCTGCTCGACGACGCGGTGCTCGAGCGCTACCTGGCCCGCGGCCTGCGGGCCTTCACGCCGGCGACCATCACCGCCCCCGGGCTGCTGCGCGAGCAGCTCGCCGACATCCGCGCCGGGGCCGTCGCCTTCGACTGCGAGGAGTTCGGCGAGGACTTCTGCTGCCTGGCGGCACCCGTGCGCAACCGGCGCGGCCAGGCCGTCGCCGCGCTGGGCATCTCGATGTCCGCGCGATGCTTCGAGCTCGAGCGCGATCCGCTCTCCGACGCGCTGCGCGACGTCGCCGAGCAGGCCGCCGGCGTCCTCGGAGGCCCCGCGATTCCAGCGGATCCGGAAGACCCCGTCGTTCTTGAGCGCCCCGCCGGTCCGACCCTAGGGTCCGGCTCCACTGCAGTGACTTCGACCTCGACGTAAGGAGAGGACCTCTCATCATGAGCAGGGCAAGCATCACGAAGGCCCACAACAAGATCCAAGAGCTGTCGTGGGATCCGACGTTCGTGGAGCCGGTCGACAAGTACCCGACCGACTACACCTTCGAGAAGGCCCCCAAGAAGGACCCGCTCAAGCAGGTCCTGCGCTCCTACTTCCCGATGGAGGAGGAGAAGGACAACCGCGTCTTCGGCGCGATGGACGGCGCGATCCGCGGCAACATGTTCCGCCAGGTCCAGGAGCGCTGGATGGAGTGGCAGAAGCTGTTCCTGTCGATCATCCCATTCCCCGAGATCTCCGCCGCCCGCGCCATGCCGCTGGCCATCAACGCGGTGCCCAACCCCGAGGTCCACAACGGGCTGGCCATCCAGATGATCGACGAGGTGCGCCACTCGACGATCCAGATGAACCTCAAGCGGCTGTACATGAACCACTACATCGACCCGGCCGGGTTCGACATCTCCGAGAAGGCGTTCTCCAACTGCTACGCCGGCACGATCGGCCGCCAGTTCGGCGAGGGGTTCATCACCGGTGACGCCATCACCGCGGCCAACGTCTACCTGACCATCGTCGCCGAGACCGCGTTCACCAACGTGCTCTTCGTCGCGATGCCCGGCGAGGCGGCCGCCAACGGCGACTACCTGCTGCCGACCGTCTTCCACTCGGTGCAGTCCGACGAGTCGCGCCACATCTCCAACGGCTACTCCATCATCTTGATGGCGCTCGCCGACGAGCGCAACCGGCAGCTGCTGGAGCGCGACCTGCGCTACGCCTGGTGGAACAACCACTGCGTCGTGGACGCGGCCATCGGCACGTTCATCGAGTACGGCACCAAGGACCGGCGCAAGGACCGCGACAGCTACGCCGAGTCGTGGCGCCGCTGGATCTACGACGACTACTACCGCAGCTACCTCGTCCCGCTGGAGAAGTACGGCCTGACGATCCCCCACGACCTCGTCGAGCTCGCGTGGGACCGCATCTGGAACAAGGGCTACGTCCACGAGGTCGCCCAGTTCTTCGCCACCGGCTGGTTCGCCAACTACTGGCGGATCGACGCGATGGACGACACGGACTTCGAGTGGTTCGAGCACAAGTACCCGGGCTGGTATGACAAGTACGGCAAGTGGTGGGAGCGCTACGGCGAGCTGTCGGTCAAGAACGGGCACAAGCCGATCGCCTTCGAGCCGGAGCTGTCGGGCTATGAGTACCCGCACCGCTGCTGGTCGTGCATGGTCCCCTGCCTGATCCGCGAGGACATGGTGGTCGACGAGGTCGACGGCCAGGTCCGGACGTACTGCTCGGAGACCTGCCACTGGACCGACGCGGTCGCCTTCCGCGCCGAGTACGAGGGCCGGCCGACGCCGGCGATGGGCCGGCTCGCGGGCAAGCGCGAGTGGGAGACGCTCTACCACGGCATGGACGTCGCCGAGGTCATGCAGGACCTCGGGTACGTCCGCGACGACGGCAACACGCTGATCCCGCAGCCGCACCTCGACCTCGACCCGTCGAAGATGTGGACGCTGGACAACGTGCGGGGCGCGACGCTCAAC
>JAOPZD010000158.1 GCA_025964295.1 Conexibacter sp. | reverse complement strand
CGCCGCCGGCCGCGCCGCCGCGCTGCTGCGCAGCCTCGCGGCCGTCCCCGGGCCCGCCCATGCGTAGGCGCCGCCGCGACGCCGGCGGCCCGCTGCTGCTGGTCTGCTCGTCGGGCGGCCACCTGCTGCAGCTCTTCTCGCTCGCCGCCGCCTGGGAGGACCGCCCGCGGCTGTGGGTCACCTTCGACAAGTCCGACGCGCGCGTGCTGCTCGCCGACGAGCGCGTCGAGCACGCCTTCGGGCCGACCAACCGCAACGTCAAGAACCTCCTGCGCAACCTGACCCTCGCCGTGCGGCTGCTGCGGCGCGAGCGCCCGGCGGCGATCCTGACCACCGGCGCCGGCGTCGCCGTGCCGTTCGCCTGGATCGGCCGGCTGCTCGGGATCACCGTGCTCTACGTCGAGAGCGTTACCCGCATCGAGGAGCTCTCGCTCAGCGGCCGGATGATCCGGCCCGTGGCCGACGAGGTCTTCGTGCAGTGGCCCGAGCTCGCGGCGACGTCGCCGGGCCTGCGCTTCGCCGGCAACCTCTTCGCCGACTGATGATCCTCGTCACGATCGGGACCAACGAGCAGCCCTTCGACCGCCTGGTCGCGGCGGCCGCCGCGCTGCGCACCGACGAGCCGCTCGTCGTCCAGTACGGCTCCTCGAGCGTCACGTCGGGGCCCGGCCGGTGGGTCGACTTCCTCGGCTTCGACGAGCTCGCCGACCTGATGTCGCAGGCCCGCGTGGTCGTCTGCCACGCCGGCGTCGGCTCGATCATGCTGGCCCGCCAGCGCGGGCGGCGCCCGGTGGTCGTCCCCCGCCGGCTGGACCGCGACGAGGCGGTGGACGACCACCAGGTCCCGCTCGCCCGCCGCCTGGCCGGCAGCGGCCTGGTCACGCTCGTCGAGGACGAGCACGAGCTGCAGCGCGTCGTCACCGCGCCCGAGGACGACGCGCCCCGCGACGTCGCCCAGGCCCTGCCCGGCGTCGCCCACCTCGTGGCCGAGCTGCGTCAGCGGCTCGACCGCGCCGGCGTGGATCGGGCCGGCGCGGTCGTGCCCCAGGGCGTCGCCGTCCGCGTCTAGGACGCGGTCGTCGTCGGCGCCGGCGGCGAAGCGGCCGGCGCCAGCCCGACGACGCAGTAGCGGCCGCCCTGGTGGCCGCTGAGCTGGCTGCTCACGGCGCGCAGGGTGACCTTCTTGGTGTGCTTGGCGGTCTTGCCCGAGCACGAGGCCAGCGTCGCGGTCACCGAGCTGGTGGAGATCGCGGCCCCGGCGAGGTCCGTGCCGCCGTCGGCGGCCGGCGTGCTCGAGAGCTGCACCGCGCCGCCGTTGCCCGCCTGGCGCTTGACCGCCGCCCGCGTCGCGGTCGCCGTCGTGTGCAGGACGGTGATCGCCGTCGAGACGACCCCGTTCTTGCTGTCGAACGCGCGGGCGCTCAGCGTGTGGGCGCCGGCCGCCAGCCGCGAGGGCACCGACCAGCTCGCCTTGTACGGCGCGCCCGTGTCGCGGGCGATGCGCGTGCCGTCGAGGTAGAAGTCGACGCGGCGGATCGAGGCGCCCTGCGTCGGGACCGCGGTGGCCGCCGCGCTCAGCGTCTTGCCGAACGTGCTGCCCGCCGCGGGCGCCGTGAACACGACCGTCGTCGGCGCCGGGGCGACCACCGGCGGAACCGGGTCGACGACCGGCGGGACCGGGTCGGTCACCGGCGGGATCGGGTCGGTGACCGGATCGGTCGGCGTGATCTCCGGCAGCGTCGGGGCCAGGACGGTCCACGTCGCGGTCGCCGGGGAGGTGTCGGCGTTGCCGGCCTCGTCGATCGCGCGGACCCCGAAGGTGTGGCCGAGCAGCGCGAGGCCCGAGTAGGACACCGGGCTGGTGCAGGCCGTCCACGCCCCGCCGTCGAGGCGGCACTCGAACGTCAGCGCCGCGGCCGCCGAGCGGTCGTCGGTGCCGGTGAACGCGAACGTCGCGTCGCTGCTCAGGGTCAGCGCGCTCGGCGCGCCCGTGATCGTCGTCGCCGGCGCCGTGGCGTCGGGCGCGGCGATCGCCCACGACCTGCTGGCCGCCGAGGGGTCGACGTTGCCCGCCGCGTCCTTGGCCCGGATGCGCACGTTGTGCGTGCCCACCGACAGGTTGGTGTAGGACTTGGGCGAGGTGCACGTCGCGTAGGCCGCGTTGTCCAGCGAGCACTGGAACGTCAGCGAGCCGGACGGCGTCGTGTCGTCGGTGCCGGTGAACGCGAACGTCCCGGTCGTGTCGGTCGTGCCGTCCTGCGGCGACGAGCTGATCGTCGTGTTCGGCGCGGTCGTGTCGGCCGGCGGCGTGCTGGCCACCGTCCACGTCGCGGAGTCGGCGGCGCCGGTGTTGCCGGCGGCGTCCTTGGCGCGGACCGAGACGGTGTGCGAGCCGACGGCCAGGCCGCTGAAGGCCTTGGGCGAGGTGCACGCCGCGTAGGCGCCGCTGTCGATCTTGCACTGGAAGGTCAGCGAGCCGGCGGGCGTGACGTTGTCGGTGCCGGTGAACGCGATGCTCGCCGACGTCGCGGTGGTCGAGCCGCTGGGCGCGCTGGTGATCGTCGTCGTCGGCGCGGTCGTGTCGACCGGGGCCGGGGCGGTGATCGTCCAGGCGTCGCCGGCGGGGCTGGCGTCCACGTTGCCCGCGGCGTCCATGGCGCGGACGGCGAAGGTGTGGTCGCCGACCGCCAGGCCGGTGTAGGACTTGGGCGACGTGCAGGCCGAGAAGACCGCGCCGTCGAGCGAGCACTCGAAGGTCAGCGAGCCGGCGGCGGTGGTGTCGTCGGTGCCGGCGAACGAGAAGCTCGCCGTCGTCGCCGACGTGCCGTCGGTCGGGGCCGCCGTGATGCTCGTGTCCGGGTCGGTGGTGTCGACCGGCGGCGGCGTGGCGCTGATCGTCCACGTCGCGGTCGCCGGGGAGGCGTCGACGTTGCCGGCCGCGTCCTTGGCGCGGACCGAGAACGTGTGGTCGCCCGCGGCCAGGCCGCTGTAGGCCTTGGGCGACGTGCAGGACGCGTAGGACCCGCCGTCGAGGGCGCACTCGTAGCCCAGCGAGCCGGTGGCGGTGGTCTCGTCGCTGCCGGTGAACGCGATGCTCGCCGACGTCGAGGTGGAGTCGCCCGGCGCGCTGGTGATCGTCGTCGTCGGCGCGGTGGTGTCGGCCGGCGGCGGCGTGGCGCCGCCGTTGCCGTACTCGTCGGCGCCGGCGTCCGGCGCGCTGTCGCGCGGCAGGAAGTCGAAGTCCGTCGGCGTGTACTCGGCCGTCGTGGCCTTGCCGATGGCGAACGCGCCGGCCTTGAGGTGGTAGTCGTAGCTCGGGCTGCCGGGCGCGGTGAACATCGCGCTGAAGCTCGGGGCGACGGTGTCGCCCTGGCTGGAGTAGCCGCAGTTGCTCGAGGTGACGTTGTTGGCCCAGTCGGCCGAGTTCTGGACCCGGTTGTGGTAGAGGGCCAGGCCGCCGCAGGACGTGTTGAGGATGTTGTTCTTCATGATCACGCCGTTGCAGGTCGACGTGACCGGCTGGCAGGTGTTCAGGCCGCCGTCGATGGTGTTGTTGAGCATCCGCTGCGGCGGCTTGGAGCTGAAGTTGATGGCGTTGCCGTTGATCCCGGCGATCACCGTGTTGCTCAACGTGGTGTTGTTGCCGCCGAGGTCGCCTTCCTGGTTGGCGAAGAAGCCCTGCGAGCCGCAGTTGTTGAGCTTGATGATGCGCGAGTTGGTGAAGGTGATGTTCGCGCCCGACCGGATCTGCACGCCGTCCTGGTGGTCGACGCCGCAGGTCGCGTTGAAGTCGTGCATGTAGATGTCGTCGAACGTCACGTTCGTGCACCACGGCTGGCCGGTGAAGTTGGCCATCTGGATGCCGTCCGCGCCGTTGATGTTCTTAATCTCCAGGTGCTGGATGACGACGTTGTCGCAGCCGGTCATGTAGACCACCGCGCCGCCGCCGGCGTCGTGGATCAGCGCGCCGGTGATCTTGAAGTTCTTGAGCGCCGCGCCGCCGTTGGAGCCGACGGTGAAGCCCGAGCTGGTGCTGAAGCCCTGGCCGTTGGCGCCCTCGGTGCCGTCCAGGATCACGCCGTTGGCGCCGACCCACGTCGTCCCGCCGACGTTGGCTGTCCCGCCGGCCTCGACCTTGAGGGTCACGGCCGGGCTCTTGGTCACGCCGCTGATGTTCGCGTTGGCGTAGGTCCCGCTGGTGACGATGCCGGTGTCCCCGCCGCTCATCGCCGAGACCGCGGCCTGCATGGTGGAGCACTTGGCGCTGGCCGGCGCTGCGGCGAGCGTGACCGGCGTGGCCTGCCGGGTGCACGAGCTCGAACCGCCGCTGGGGACGACGAACACGTTGGCGTTCGTGGTTGCTGCGATCGCGGTGCTCGACCCACCGGCGACCAGGCCCAGTGAGAGGAACAGAGCAGCGACAAGTGACCGACGGACGGAAGACCGCACGGGACGTGGCTCCTTTAGACGACGCCGGAGGAGCTGCGCTGGACCACGCGCTCACCGGTGGGGGTATGAAACGCGGCGCTGAGGGCAGCGTCGGCGACAATGGGTGCTTCGACCAGCGGGGTCCCCTGCTTGAAGGCCCGCCGATCAGATGGACACTTCTCCTGCGCCGCGCATCTTCCCCGGCCGGCGGTTGCTCCATTCATGGCGGTTCGGATTTTCTGTCGCGGCTAAACCTGACCGTCCGGATGGGATCGCGCAGCGGGGACCGCACTAGCCTCCCGTGGCACATGACCGCTCTCGGGACCGTCGGCGTCGCCTTCCCCGGCGATCCCCGCGCGCGGGGCACCTGGTCGGGCACGCCGGCCGGCATCGCGAGCGGCCTGAGCGCGCTGGGCTATGAGGTCGCGCGCATCGACGCGCGGCCGCCGCGGGCGCTCGACCTGCTGGCCTTCAACGCCGTCGCGCTGGC
>JAOPZD010000153.1 GCA_025964295.1 Conexibacter sp. | reverse complement strand
TCGCGCTGCAGCGCCGCGAGGCTCGGCCGCGCGCTGCCGTCGGGCCGGACGAGACCGGCGTCGAACGCGTCGCCGGCGAAGGCCATCCACTCATAGATGTACATCCTGGTGATCCGCGGCCGGGCGGCGGCGATCGCGAACGCCCGGTCGATCGCCGTGGCCGCGGCCGCCTCGGTCGTGGCGAACGTCGGGCGGGCGGGCGCCGGTGCGCTGCGCAGCGTCACGATCCCGCCGGTCTCCTCGACCCACACCGACCCCGGGACGATCGACAGCACGGTGTCGGCGCCGGTCGTCCGGCCGTAGGTCACGTCGCCGTAGTCGTGCAGCCCCCACAGCCGCGGCGTGGTCGTCGACGCCGCCAGGAAGCGCCGCAGCCAGCTCGCGTAGGAGCCGGAGTCCAGGACGTCGCCCGCGACGACCGTGCACGACGGGCACGCCGCCCGCAGCTCGTCGTAGTAGCCGGCGACCGCCTCGGGGCGGCTCGCGACCGGCTGGCTGGCGTGGTTGGCCTCGTTCCACGTGGTGTAGGTCCTCACGGCCGGGAAGCGCGCGACGAAGCGTCGGACGGCCGCGCCGTACTGGGCCCGGGTCGGCACCACGCAGCGCCGCCCCGGGCAGCTGTCGCTGCGCAGGTGCTCGAAGGCGACGTGCGGCGCCATCCCCGCGGCGGCGACCGCCGCCAGCCACGCATCCACCGCCGCGGGCTCGGAGGTCGCAGCGTCCCACGGCACGATCAGGCGCGCGTAGCGCAGGCCGAGCGCCCCGGCGCGGGGGTCGGCGAACGCCGAGGCCTTCTGGTCGCCCAGGCCGACGGTGACGGCGGCCGCCGCGGTGCCCGCCGGGCAGGCGAGGATCAGCAGGGCCAGCAGCAGCGCGCGTCGCATCTGTCGAGGAGACGCCGCGCGCGGGCGGTTGTGAGGGGCTCGGCGTCCGGGCTAGGCGCGCGCGGAGGACGCGGTCTGCAGCGACCACGTCAGCGCCTCGGCGTAGCACTCGCCCAGCGCGCCCTGCGCGCCCACCGGGCTCGTGCCCCACTCGAAGTCCAGCACGGCGGTCAGCGCCGCGCCGTCGCGACCCGCGCGGTGCAGCAGCGCGTCGACGACCGCGTCGGTCAGCGGCAGGCCGTCGAGCGCGACGTCCATCGACACGCCCAGCAGCGCGTCGGCGACCGAGAGCAGGCCGACCGAGAACGCGACGTCGGTGTCGTCGCCGCGGCGCCCGGCCAGCTGCGACAGCGTCCGGGCACGGCTCAGCGCGGTCGGCACCAGCTCGTCGCACGTGGAGCTGAACCCGCCGAGGACGAGCATCATCGCCCACTGCCGGACGGTCCCGGCGCCGAGCATCGTGACCGCGTCGTGCACCGAGGTGATCCGGCGGCGCAGCGAGAACGCCGCCGAGTTGAGCAGCCGCAGCAGGCGCAGCGTCAGGCCCGGGTCGCGCGTGACCACCGCCTCGATCTCCTCGAACGTCGCGTCGGAGCGCGACAGCACCGCGATGTCGTGCAGCGAGGAGGACGCCGCCGTCGGGATCGCCCGGCCCACGACGATCTCCGGCTTGCAGAAGAAGTAGCCCTGGAAGAGCTCGTAGCCGAGGTCGCGGCAGTGCTCGAACATCGCCCGGTCCTCGACCTTCTCGGCCAGCAGCCGGACGCCGAAGGGCTTGAGCAGCTGCGCTTGGCGCGTCGCGTGCTCCAGGCCGCCGTCGAGCACGTCGACCTTGACGATCGACGCGAGGCCGAGCACGTCGTCGGCGGCCGCGCTGTAGACGAAGTCGTCGAGCGCGATCTCGAAGCCCGCGGCGTGCAGCTCTTGGAGCTTGCCGAGCAGCTCGTCGTCGAGCGTCTGGTCCTCGAGCAGCTCGAGCACGACCTCGCCGGGCGGCAGCGGCAGCGGGTCGACGTCGAGCAGGAAGCGCCGCGAGACGTTGATCCAGGCGGGCCGGCTGCCGACGAGGCTGCGCAGGCCGATCTCGCCGAAGGCGGCCAGGAGCACCTGCGCGGTGGCCTGCTCGCCGTAGGCGGCGGTGCCGCGATGCAGGAGCTCGTAGCCCTGCAGGCGCTGGCGGGCGTCGAGGATCGGCTGTCGTGCGACGGCGACGGAGCTGGCGAGCGCGACGTCCATGCCATCGAGTGAGTCGGCAGATGCTGGCGCAAGTTGATCCCCCGATCGGGGGAGGCGCTCACCCGATCAGCGCTCGTGCGCGGCGCGCAGGTCGGCGGCCAGCGCCAGCGTCGCGTCGCCGAGCTCGCCCGCGGTGAGGCGCTCGTGCGCGGCCAGCGTGGCGATCAGCGCCCGCTCGGCGTCGGCGGCGGTGAGCCACCCGACGATGTCGTTCGCCGCGCCGGCGGTGGCCGGACGCCAGGCGATGCCCAGCGCCGCGTAGACGTCGAGCAGCGCGGCGCGCAGCCGGGCGCCGCCCTCGACGATGACCATCGCGGTGACCAGCGACGCCCCGCGGATCGATCGCTGCGCGGTGCCCGCGAGCTTGACGCCGGCGGCGTGCACGCTCCAGGCCCCCGCGCAGTACTCGCCGGGGAGCTCGCCCACGCGCGCCGTGACGCCGAGCGCCGCCAGGCCCTCGACGAGCAGCGCGGTCGTCTCGCCGAAGCGCTCGCCGATCCCCTCGGCGATCGTCGTGATCGGCCGGATGACCTCGACCAGCACCGAGCCCTCGTCGTAGCCCGCGGCGTGCCCGCCGCCGAGCCGCAGCAGCGGCGCGTAGCCGTGCTCCTGGGCGGCGGCGCGCGCGGCCGCGTAGCCGCC
>JAOPZD010000579.1 GCA_025964295.1 Conexibacter sp. | reverse complement strand
TGCGCCCCGCGCGTCTCGTCGGCCTCGACCTCGGCCCGGCCTGCAACCAGTGCGGCGGCATGATGCAGCGGACCGGCTCCTGCTACACGTGCTCGTCCTGCGGGAACAACACGGGCTGCGGCTGATCAGACGCCAGATTGGCCTGGCCGGAGAAGAACAAGACGATCTTCCCGTCCAACAGGTCGGCCGTCCCTGTTGAACAGATCTCGGTAGCTGGGGCCTCGCTTCGCGAGGCCCCAGCTCGTTCTGGGAACGGTCATCGACCACCTCTAACCAGGGCCGGCCTGCCGCTCGATCACCTGGGGCCCGTGGGCGTCCAGGCGCCTACTTCGCCTTACCGTCCAGGGCGGCCGCGACGGCCTGGAGGCTCGGGGTGGCGGGGCGGCCGGCGAGCCGTCCGAGGTCGTCCGAGGGCGCCGACCAGCCCGCGCGGTACGCGTCGTAGAAGCCGAGGATCGCGGGGATGTGCGCGGCGGGCAGGCCAGCGGCTTCGAGGCGCTGCTGGGCCTCCGCCTCGTCGATGTCGCGGAAGGGGATCTCCTTGCCGGCGCGCTCGGAGGCGAGCATGGCGAGATCCGAGAACGTGATCGCGTCGGGGCCCGCGAGGTCGTAGGTCTTGCCCTCGTGACCGTCCTCGATCAGGACGGTCGCGGTGGCGGCCGCGAGGTCCTGACGGAGGACCGGGGCCAGGGTCGCGTCACCGACCGGGGCGGCGAGCTCGCCGGCCCCGATGGCGCCGGCGACCTCTTGGGCGATGAACTCGGCGTAGATGCCGTTGCGCAGGTGCGTGGCTTGCACGCCGGTGCCCTGGATCGCGGCGAAGACGCGCTGGTGCGCGGTCAGCAGCGGGTTGTCAAGGCCCGCCGCTTCGGCGGTGCCGGGATAGACGACGTGGCGGACGCCGGCATCGGCGGCGGCCTTGGCGACGACCTCCATCTCGTCGACGCGCGCGTCGGGATCCGGGGTGGCGGTCGGCATCAGCAGCAGCCGGTCGATGCCGGCGAATGCGGTCGCAAGCGAGGCGGGGTCGTGGTAGTCGGCCTGGCGAACATCGACGCCGCGCTCGGCGAGATCGGCCGCCGCGCCGGCGTCGCGAACGGACACGGCGAACCTCAGTTCAGGCTGGCGTCGCAGGACCTCATCGACGATGAGGCGGCCGAGCTGGCCGTTGGCTCCGGTGATGAGCAGCATGTGTTGTGGCTCCTGTGATTCGAGGTCTGAAGCGGGGACCGCTCCCCGCTTCCTAGGGCCAGGTTAGCAGTAAGCGGAGACCGGTCCCCGGTTAGTGCTACCGTGGGAGTCGTGACCGAACCACCCGCCCTGCGCTCCGACGCCCGCCGCAACCGCGACGCGATCGTCGAGGCCGCCCGTGAGGCGTTCGCCAAGCGCGGGTTGCAAACGTCGCTGGACGACATCGCGAGGTGCGCCGGCGTCGGCAGCGGGACGCTCTACCGGCACTTCCCCACACGCGACGACCTCGTGGCTGCCGTGTTCACCGAACGCATGGCCGAGCTGGCCGTCGCGGTCGACGAGGCGCGACAAGACGAGGACCCCTGGCGAGGCTTCGCCGACTACGTCCACCGCATCTGCAGTGCGCAGGCCGAGGACCGTGGTCTCGCCGCGATCTTCGCGGTTGGCCAGGGCGGCAAGGAGCTCGCCGACCTCCGCAACCGCGCCTACGACGGATTCAACAAGCTCATCGAGGCCGCGAAGAAGAGCGGCGACCTCCGCGAGGACTGCACGGCCGAGGACGTCGCCGTCCTGCTCATCGCCAACGCCGGGATCATCGAGCGCGCCGGAACCGTCGCGGGCGACGCCTCCGAGCGGTTCGTCGCCCTCGCGCTGGACGGCTTGCGGGCCGAAGGAGCAACGCCCGCGCCGGCTGCGATCAGCCCACGCCGCCTGCTCAAGGCACTCCGTCGCCGGCCATGACACGAATCCCGAAAGTGACTCTGTGATGACCTTGGAACTCGGCGTCTACTCATTTGGCAACACCCCGCGCGCGGGCGACCGCTACGGCGCAACCGCGCAGGCGATCCGAGATGCGCTGGAAGCAGTGAAGCTGGCCGAAGAGGTCGGCCTGGACTTCTTCGGCTTCGGCGAGCACCACACGCGCTCGATGCCGCTGTCGTCCCCGACGGCAATGGTCAACGCCGCCGCCGCAATCACCCAGCGCATCGGCCTCGGCACGACCGTCTCCGTGCTCTCGACCGACGAGCCCATCCGCGTGTTCGAGCAGCTCGCGACGGCCGCCGCGATCGCGCCTGGTCGCATCGAAGCCGTCGCGGGCCGCGGATCGTCGAACATCACCTTCTCGCTCTTCGATCTCGATGAGCGCGACTACGACATGCTGTTCAGCTCCAAGCTGGAGCTGCTCCTCGCACTCAACGCCAGCGACAGCGTCACGTGGAGCGGCCCGCACCGCCGTCGCGCTCTCGAAGATGTGCTGGTCGTCCCGCGGCCGGAGCAGCCGTTGCGGATCTGGCTCGGCAGCGGCGGCAGCCCTGAATCAGTGCTGCGCGCGGTGCAGCTCGGCCTGCCGCTGTTCCTCGGCATCCTCGGCGGAACCCCGGCCCACTGGGCGCAGTACGGCCGCGCGTACCGCGACGCGTGGGCGCAAGCCGGCCACCCCGGCGCGCCGGCCGACATCGCCGTGGCGGTCCACGGCTTCGTCGCCGACGACTATGCGAAGGCCAAGAGCAAGTACCTCGACTACGAGATGCGCATGTTCCAGGCCGGCATGGAAGAGATCGGCCGCCCGGGGCCACCACCGGCGAACCGCGCCGCCACATACGGGCCGGACGGGATGGTCTTCGTCGGTGGTCCCGACGAGATGGCCGAGCGGATCCTCAACCTGCACAAGCTGCTCGGCCACAGCCGGCAGATCTTTCAGATGGACGTCGGCGGTATGCCGCACGCCGCCTTCCTCAGGGCCATCGAGCTGCTCGGAACCGAGGTCCTCCCCCAGGTCCGCAAGGAGCTCGGCCCGCGCCCCATCACACCCTCGGAGGCAGCCGCCAGATGAGCGACGATGCAATCGTCGCTCATCGAGATCGAAGACTCCGCCAGCGGTCAGACCGCGGGAAGCGAGGCACGCTTCGCCCGCAAGCACGGCCGGAGCACGCCCGCGTAGCGAACGCGGCCTGTCGCCGCCGCCAGCCTCTGCCCTTCGGTTCGGGTCGCGCACGGCCGCGAGCAAGGGCTCGTCGGAATTTGGCGTCCTAGCTGATCGCTCGAGCGGCGCGATGATGGCTCGTTGTTCGCGCGCTCGAACCTGCCCGGCTGGTTCGCCCGCAGCGCCCCCGGGCTCACCGCCCCAGCCGCGGCGCCACCCGGCGGTTCCACACGCCGGCCCAGATCGAGCGCGGTCGCGGTCGCAGCAGCGCCCACATGGCGAGCCCGATGACCGGCACGAACAGCGAGACCGCCGC
>JAOPZD010000130.1 GCA_025964295.1 Conexibacter sp. | reverse complement strand
CGACCCCGGCCGCCGCGCCGCGCTGTCGGCCGCGGCGCGGGAGGCCGCGCGCACGACCTACTCGTGGGACGCCGTCGCGCAGCAGCACCGCGCCGTCTACGGCATGCTCACTCGCTCGTGAGACGGGCGATCTTCTGGACGAGCGCGGTGCTGCTCGCGTGGGCGCAGGCCGGCTACGGCCTGGCGCTGGGCGTGCTGCGCCGACGCGTGCGGCAGTCCTGGCCGGCACTCGCCGCCACCGACGACGCGGCGCTGCCGACGGTCTCGCTGATCGTCGCCGCCCACGCCGAGCGCGACGTCATCGCCGCCAAGGTCGCCAACGCGCTCGCGCTCGACTACCCGCGCGAGAAGCTCGAGGTCGTCGTGGCCTGCGACGGCTCGACCGACGGCACGCCGGACGCCGCCCGCGCGGCCGGCGCCGACGTCGTGCTCGACCTCCCGCGCGGCGGCAAGGTCCGCGCGCAGGACACGGCGGTCCGCCGCGCGACCGCCGAGATCGTCGCGTTCTCCGACGCCAACGCGCTGTGGGAGCCCGGGGCGCTGCGCGCCCTCGTCGCGCCGTTCGGCGACGACCCGCGGATCGGCTACGTCTGCGGCCGCGTCACCTTCGTCAACCCCGAGGGCGGGACCAACCAGGAGGGCGTCTACTGGCGCTACGAGATGTTCCTGCGCGCCCGCGAGTCCGACCTGGCCTCGGTCACCGCCGGCAACGGCGCGATCTACGCCACGCGCCGCGCCGCCTACGTCGAGGTCGACCCCGTGATGGGCCACGACCTCAAGTTCCCCTTCACCCTGGTCCGCGCCGGCTGGCGCTGCGTCGAGCAGCCGGCCGCCCGCGCGACCGAGCGGATGGTCCCCGACGTCGAGGGCGAGGCCGCCCGCAAGCGGCGCATGATGAGCCACGCGTGGGCGATCGTCCTGCACGGCGGCCTGCTCGACCCGCGCGGCTGGCCGGCCAAGTACACCATGATGATCGCCAGCCACCGCTGGCTGCGCTACTTCGGCCCCGCGCTGCACGCCGCCGCGCTGCTCACCGCCCCGAAGGCCCTGCGCCGCGCGCAGCTGCTGCTGATCGCCGCCGCCTTCGCGCCGGTCCGCGCGCGGCCGTTCCTCCTGGGCCGGTACTACGTCCTGACGCAGGGCTCGATCGCCCTCGGCCTGCTCGACCACCTGCGCCACGGCACCGCCGCCGGCTGGGACCCGCCGGAGGGGACGCGCTGATGCCCGAGCCGCTGCGCCGCCTCTTCGACGTCCTGGTCAGCGCGACCGTCCTGGTCCTCACCGCACCCGTCGTCGCGCTGGCGATCGCCGCGATCCGCCTGGAGTCCAAGGGCCACCCGATCTACCGCCAGCACCGCGTCGGCAAGGACGGCGCGCCGTTCGACGTCCTCAAGCTGCGCACGATGGTCTCCGGCGCCGAGCAGATGGGCGCGGGCCTGGCGGTCGACGACGGCGACAGCCGCATCACGCGCGTCGGCGCGTTCCTGCGCCGCACGTCGATCGACGAGCTGCCCAACCTCGTCAACGTCCTGCGCGGCGAGATGTCGATCATCGGCCCGCGGCCGACCGTCCCCGTGCAGGTCGCGCAGTACACCGACCGCCAGCGTGGGCGCCTCGCGCTCAAGCCCGGCATCACCGGCTGGGCGCAGGTCAACGGGCGCGCGTCGCTGCCCTGGCCGCAGCGCATCGAGCTCGACCTCTGGTACGTCGAGCACGCGACGCTCGCGCTGGACCTCAAGATCCTGTGGCTGACCGCGCGGATGCTCGTCACCGGCCACGGCCTCTACAAAGGCGAGACAGGCGGATGGGTGGACCCCTCATGAGCAGCACGGACAAGGCCGTCATGCTGACCGGCACCGGCAAGCGCTATGACATCGTCGCGGCGTTCGCCCAGCACACCCGCGTCATCGCCTGCGACCCCAACCCGCTCGCGCCCGCGCAGTACGCCGCGACCGTCCGCACGTCGGTCCCGCTGATCAAGGACCCCGACTACGTCCCGGCGCTGCAGCGGCTGTGCGCGGAGCACGACGTCGGCGCGATCGTCCCGCTGACCGACCTCGACATCGACGTCCTCGCCCACGCCCGCGCCGACGGGCGCCTGCTCCAGGCGCTCGTGCCCGACCCGCACATCGCCGAGCAGACCTACGACAAGCACGCCTGCCACGAGCTGCTGGAGCGGCACGGGCTGCCGTCGCCGCCGACGGTCCGCAGCGACCGGCCCGACGATGCCGAGTACCCCGTGATGGTCAAGCCGATCCACGGCTCCGGCGCGCGCAACATCTTCGCCGCCCGCGACGCCGGCCAGGCCGCGTTCTTCGTGGACTACATCGACGAGCCGGTGATGCTCCAGCGCCTGATGGACGGGCCGGAGTTCTCGATCGACTGCCTCAGCGACCGCGACGGCCGCTGCCTCAACGCGATCCCGCGCACGATGCTCGAGTCCCGCGGCGGCGAGTCGATCAAGGGCACCATCATCGCCGACGCCGAGCTGATCGACCTCGGCCGCCGCGTCGTCGAGGCCTTCGGCGTCCGCGGGCCCGCGACCGTCCAGGCGTTCCGCGACAAGGACCTCGGCCTGCGCATCACCGACGTCAACACGCGCTTCGGCGGCGCCTTCCCGGCGCCGGTCTACGCCGCCCGCCCCGGGCGCAGCTACCCCGAGCTGATCGCCCGGATGGCCCGCGGCGAGACGATCGAGCCGCACGTCGGCGACTTCCAGGCCGGCACCACCTTCACCCGCTACTTCTGGCAGCTCGAGCTCGACGCCGACCTGCGGCCGACCGGGCGCGACATCGTGTCGCCGCCCGGCCCGCCCGCGCCGCGCTAGCGGCGGGCGCCTACGGGATCAGCTCCGGGCCCTTGTCGACGAAGCGGTCGCGGAAGGCGCGCAGCGCGTCCCACGTCTTGTCGTTGACCGTCTTGCAGCCGAGCAGGTGCGTCCACGCGGTCGCGGCGACCTCGTAAGGCATGTTGGTGTTGTTCTGGAACAGCAGCGTGTGGTAGCCCTCGACGCCCTTGACCTTCTCGTTGAAGAGCGTGTTGAGCTGGTCCTGGACCTTCTTGGGCGCGGTGGGCGCGTACTGCAGCTCGATGCGGCCGTGCTCCAGCGTGTGGACGAAGTTCTCCTTGGCCGGCGTGTTGGCCGGCGCGTAGACCCCGTCCTGGGCCGGCGTCGGGCGGTGCTCGCCCGAGGTCGGCGGGTTGGTCTTGTACTTGTTGTTGACGCCCGTGTCGGAGGGGAAGTGCTCGCGCCCCTCGCTGGTGAACGTCTTGAACTCACAGCCCGACGCCTGGACGGCCGCGTCGAAGTTCGTCGTCTTGCGCGCCGGGATCGCGGCCGCGCCGTAGGCCGCCTTGGCGTCGGCCGACGAGTTGCCGCCCGAGCCGCCCGACGACGCGATCGCGGCGATGACCGCGGCGATGGCCGCGAGGGCGAGGACGCCGCCGGCGACCAGCTGCAGCCGGCGCTTGCCGGCGACCTTCCCGGCCTCGGCCCGCTCGCGCTCTTCGCGCTCGCGGCGGCGGCGCTCCTTCTCTTCCTGACGGCTCGACACGCGCGAGAGCGTAGCGG
>JAOPZD010000124.1 GCA_025964295.1 Conexibacter sp. | reverse complement strand
CCGCTGACGCGCGCGGCCGGCGGCGGCGGCGCAAGCGGCGTTGCACCCGGCGGCGGCGCCACCACCGCGACGACGACCACGCCGAGCACCACCCCCACGACGCCCACGACCACCACCCAGCCGCCCTCCGTGCCCGCCGTCGGCGTCACCCTCGACGACCGCGGCGCCTACAGCGCCCGCCTCTCCCGCGGCGCGGTGACCGCCGGCGCCGTCGTCGTCCAGCTCATCAACCAGGGCGAGGACGACCACAACCTGCGCGTCGTCCCGACCGACCACGCCGGCGCCACCGTCGACTTCCCGCTCACCGGCCCCGGCGCCAACGCCACCAAGACGCTGACGCTGACCCCCGGCGCCTACCGCGTCTTCTGCACGCTGACGACGCCCGTCAACCACGAGAGCGCCGGCATGAACGCGACGCTCCAGGTCACCGCCGCCGGGTCCTGACCGCGATCCGGCCGCTGCCGGGTGTGCAAGAGTGCCGGGTTGATGGACAGCGCCGAGCCGAAGGTCCTGTGGACGCCGAGCGCGGAGCGCGCGGAGGCGGCGACGCTGACCCGCTTCGCGCGCTGGGTCGCCGCCGACCGCGGAGTGGATGTCACCGGCTCCTACGACGCGCTGTGGCAGTGGTCGATCGACGACCTCGACGGCTTCTGGTCGGCGGTCTGGGAGTTCTTCGACGTCCAGGCCTCCGCGCCCTACGACGCGGTCCTCGGCTCGCGCGCGATGCCCGGCGCGGAGTTCTTCCCCGGCGCCCGGCTCTCCTACGCCGAGCACCTGTTCCGCAACAGGCCCGACAGCGCGCTCGCGCTCCAGCACGCGTCCGAGCTGCGCGAGCTGGACTGGATGACGTGGGGCGAGCTGCGCGACCTGACCGCGCGGATCGCCACCGGCCTGAAGTTCCTCGGCGTCGGCGAGGGCGATCGCGTCGTCGCCTACATCCCCAACATCCCCGAGGCGATCGCGGCGTTCCTGGCCTGCGCGTCGCTGGGCGCGACGTGGTCGTCGTGCTCGCCGGACTTCGGCGTGCGCTCGGTCGTCGACCGCTTCGCCCAGATCGAGCCCAAGGTCCTGATCGCCGTCGACGGCTACCGCTACGGCGGCAAGGACTTCGACCGCCGCGACGTCGTCGCCCAGCTGCGCGACGAGATCGCCTCGCTGGAGCACGTCGTGCTGCTCGACTACCTCGGCACGGAGGGCGACCCGCCGGACGGCGTCGTCGACTGGCGCGACCTGATCCGCCAGCAGGAGCCGCTGGAGTTCGCCCAGCTGCCGTTCGACCATCCGTTGTGGGTGTTGTACTCGTCGGGGACGACCGGGCTGCCCAAGCCGATCGTCCACGGCCAGGGCGGCGTGCTGCTCGAGCACCTCAAGTTGATGCACCTGCACCTCGACGCCCAGGAGGGCGACCGGGTGTTCTGGTTCACGACGACCGGCTGGATGATGTGGAACTTCGTCGTCGGCGTGCTGCTGACGCCGGCGTCGGTCGTCCTGTTCGACGGCAACCCGGGGACGCCGACGCTCAACCGCCTGTGGGACCTCGCCGCCGAGGCCGGCGTCACGACCTTCGGCACGAGCGCGTCGTTCATCGCCTCGTGCATGAAGGACGGCGTCGAGCCGGGCGGCGGCCGCGACCTCAGCGCGCTGAAGGCCGTGGGCTCGACCGGCTCGCCGCTGGCGCCCGAGGGCTTCCAGTGGGTCTACGACCACCTCGGGGCCGACACGTGGCTGTTCTCGACCAGCGGCGGGACCGACGTCGTCAGCGCGTTCGTCGGCGGCGTCCCGACACTGCCGGTGTACCGCGGCGAGCTCCAGGCCCGGGCCCTGGGCGCCGACGTCCAGGCCTGGGACCCCGACGGCAACCCGCTGGTCGGGGAGGTCGGCGAGCTGGTCATCGCCCAGCCGATGCCGTCGATGCCGGTGGGCTTCTGGGGCGACGAGGACGGCTCGCGGCTGCGCGACTCCTACTTCGAGCACTACCCCGGCGTCTGGCGCCACGGCGACTGGATCGAGATCACCGAGCGGGGCACGGCCATCATCTACGGCCGCAGCGACTCCACCATCAACCGCGGCGGGATCCGGATGGGGACGTCGGAGATCTACCGCGCGGTGCTCGCCGACGACGCGATCGTCGACGCGCTCGTCGTCGACATCCCGCGCGACGGCACCGAGGGCTGGATGCCGCTGTTCGTCGTCCTGCGTGAGGGCGAGGCGCTCACCGACGACCTCGTCGCGTCGATCAAGCGCCGGATCCGCACCGACTGCTCTCCGCGCCACGTGCCCAACGAGATCCACCAGATCGCCGAGGTCCCCCGGACGCTCAGCGGCAAGGTGCTCGAGGTCCCGGTCAAGCGCATCCTCATGGGCCAGCCCGCCGAGCAGGCAGCGTCGCGCGACTCGCTGGCCAACCCCGCGGCGCTCGACGTGTTCGTGGAGATGGCCTCCTCCTCACAGGGGAGCTAGCCGCCCTGTCACGGGCCGTCCTGCCGATTAGGCTCGGCCTCGTGAACGATCAGCCCGTCTTCGAAGCGCAGTACGTCGAGCAGCGCAGCCGCCTGACGACGTTCTTCCGCCTCGTCCTCGTCATCCCGCACCTCGTGGTGCTCGTCGTGTGGGGGTTCCTCGCGTACTTCGCGGTGTTCTTCGCGTGGGTCGCGCTGGTGGTCACGGGGCGCTACCCGGAGAGCCTGTACTCGTTCCTCGGCGGCCTGCTGCGCTACTCGACCGCGGTGGCCGGCTACTACGGGCTGCTGACCGACGAGTACCCGCCCTTCGGCCCCGACACCGACGGCTACCCGGTGCACCTCAAGCTCCCGCCGCCGCTGCCGGAGTACAACCGGCTGCACGCCGCGTTCCGGTTCATCACGATGATCCCGCCGTTGATCATCATCTACGCGCTGCACATCGTGTGGGAGATCGGCGTGTTCCTCGCGTGGTTCGCGGTCCTGATCCTCGGCAAGCAGCCCAAGGGCCTGCAGGACATGATCGTGCTCGGCCTCTCCTACCAGCAGCGCGCGTACGCCTACGTGCTGCTGATGACCGAGAAGTGGCCGGCCTTCATCGACCCGCAGACCGAGACCCTTGAAGGACCGTCGGGCGGGTCGGGCCTGCCGCCCGCGCCCGCCACGCCGGCGCCG
>JAOPZD010000074.1 GCA_025964295.1 Conexibacter sp. | reverse complement strand
CGCCCGGCGCGAGCCGGTCCGCCCGCCGTTCGGCGAGGCGCACGCGCGCTTCCTGGAGGCGGCGGCCAACGTCCTGGGCACCGCGCTGGACCGGGCGAGCGTCGAGGACGAGCTGCGCACCCAGGCGCTCGAGGACCCGCTGACCGGGCTGGCCAACCGCTTCTACCTCGCCGCCCACGTGGAGCAGGCGATCGCCGGGGCCGACCGCGGCGACGAGCTCGCGCTGCTGCTGCTCGACCTCGATCGCTTCAAGGTCGTCAACGACACGCTCGGCCACGGCGCGGGCGACGAGCTGCTCTGCGCGGTCGCCGACCGGCTGCGCTCGACGATCCGGCGCGGCGACCTCGCGGCGCGGCTCGGCGGCGACGAGTTCGTCGTGGTCTGCGCGGGCGCCGGCGGCGCGCCGCACGAGGTCGCGGCGCTCGCCACGCGGCTGCTGGAGGCCGTCTCGGCGCCCTACGTCGTCGACGGCCGGGAGCTGCACATCGGCGCCAGCGCCGGCCTGGTCTTCGTCGACGGCCCCGACGTCACCGCCGAGTCGCTGCTGCGCGACGCCGACGTCGCGATGTACCGCGCCAAGGAGCACGGCGGCGCGCGCTACGAGGTCTTCGACGCCGGGCTGCGCGCCCGCGTCGTGCACCGCCTGGCCATCGAGGGCGAGCTGCGCCACGCGCTGGAGCGCGAGGAGCTGACGCTGCACCTGCAGCCGATCGTCGACCTGCACCGCGACGAGCTCGCGGGCTTCGAGGCGCTCGTGCGCTGGGAGCATCCCCAGCGCGGGCTGGTCGGCCCGGCCGAGTTCATCGGCGTGGCCGAGGAGACCGGGCTGATCGTGCCGATCGGCAGCTGGGTGCTCTTCGAGGCCACGCGCCGCCTGGCCCAGCTGCAGGAGGCCGCGGGCCGGCCGCTGCGGATGGCGGTCAACCTGTCGGCGCGCCAGCTGACGCCGGGGCTGGTCGCCGAGGTCGCGCGGGCGCTGGACGCGGCCGGCGTCGAGGCGCGCTCGCTGACGCTCGAGGTGACCGAGACGCTCCTGGTCGAGGGCCCGGGCGCGGTGGAGGTGCTGACCGGCCTGCGGGGGCTCGGCGTCGCGATCGCGATCGACGACTTCGGCACCGGCTGGTCGTCGCTGGGCGCGCTGCAGCGCTACCCGGTCGACGTGCTCAAGCTCGACCGCTCGCTCGTCGCGCCGGCGGCGGAGTCCGGGCCGGCCGCCGCGCTGGCCCGCGCGGTCGTCGAGATGGCCCAGGCGCTGGGGCTCGACGTCGTCGCCGAGGGCATCGAGGACGAGGAGCAGCTGGCCGCGATGAAGGGCCTCGGCTGCCCGCACGGCCAGGGCTACGTCTTCGCCCGGCCGATGCCGGTCGACGAGGCGCTGGCGCTCGCGGGGCGCGACCGCCCTACAGCCCCAGCTGCTCGCGCACCAGCCGCGTGATCTCGCCCCCGTCCGCGCGCCCCTTGGTCTCGCGCATCACGTGGCCGACGATCACGCCGATCGGCTTCATGTCGCCGCCGCGGAGCTTCTCGGCCACGGCGGGGTTGGCGGCCAGCGCGGCCTCGACGATCGGCGCGAGCTCGTCGGCGCCGCCGACCGCGCCGAGGCCCTCGGCCTGGACGATCGCGGCGGGGTCGCCGCCGTCGGCGACGAGCTTGTCGAGCACCTGGCGCGCGCCGCCCTGCGTGACCTCCTTGGCGCCGACCATCGACACCAGCCGGGCCAGCGCGCCCGGGGCGACCTTGGAGTCGGCGGGGTCGGCGTCGGCGCCGATGCGCGCGACCAGCTCGTTGGCCAGCCAGTTGGCCAGCGGCTGGGGCTCCGCGGCGCGGTCGCCGTTGGCGCCGCCCAGCGCGGACTCGAAGTAGTCGCCCAGCTCGGGGCGGAACGCGAGCAGGTGCGCGCTGTCGGCGCTGAGCCCGAAGTCCTGCTCGTAGCGCGCCGCGCGGGCCAGCGGCAGCTCGGGCAGCGCGGCCCGCGCGCGGTCGAGCATGTCCTGGCCGATCGCGACCGGCGTCAGGTCGGGCTCGGGGAAGTAGCGGTAGTCGTGCGCGTCCTCCTTGGAGCGCAGCGACGTGATGGCCTCGGTCCGCGGGTCGAAGTGCAGCGTCTCCTGCTCGACCCGGCCGCCCGCGCGCAGGATCCGCTCCTGGCGGGCGACCTCGGCGCGGATGCCGCGCTCGATGAACCGGAACGAGTTCATGTTCTTAAGCTCGGTCTTCGTCCCCAGCTCGCTCGCGCCGGCCGGACGGATCGAGATGTTGGCGTCGCAGCGCAGCGAGCCCTCCTCCATGTTGACGTCGCTGACGCCGAGCACCCGCAGCGTCGCGCGCAGCATCCGCAGCCAGTCCGCGGCGGCGGTCGCGTCGCGCAGGTCGGGCTCGGTGACGATCTCGGCCAGCGGCGTCCCGCAGCGGTTGAAGTCGACGATCGAGGCGTCGGAGGCGTGCAGGCGCCCGGACGCGCCGACGTGCACGAGCTTGGCCGCGTCCTCCTCGAGGTGCACGCGGTGGATCCGCACGTCGCCGAGCCGCCCGCCGAGGCACAGCGGCTCGTCGTACTGGCTGATCTGGTAGGCCTTGGGCGAGTCGGGGTAGAAGTAGTTCTTGCGGTGGAAGATCGAGCGCGGCGCCAGCTCGCTGCCCAGCGCCATCCCCATCATCAACCCGTAGTGGATGGCCTCGGCGTTGGTCACCGGCAGCGCGCCGGGCAGGCCGAGGCAGACCGGGCAGGTGCGCGTGTTCGGCGGCTCGCCGAAGCTCAGCGCGCAGCCGCAGAACATCTTCGTCCGCGTGGCCAGCTGGACGTGGATCTCCAGGCCGATGACGGTCTCGTACTCGGTCTCGGTCGTGGTGCTCATCGCGCTAGGCCCTCCCCGCCGCGGCGTCGAAGCCGATCGCCCGCTCCAGCGCGTGGGCCGCGCCGAGGATGCGGTTCTCGCTGAACGCCGGGCCGGCGAGCTGCACACCGACGGGCAGGCCGTCGCTGAGCCCGGCCGGGATCGAGATCGCCGGGATGCCGGCCAGCGAGACCGGCACCGTGAACAGGTCCTCCAGGTACATCGCCAGCGGGTCGGCGCTCTTGGCGCCGAGCTCCCAGGCGACCGACGGCGCGGTCGGCGTGACGACGAGGTCGACCCGCTCGAAGGCGTTCTCGTAGTCCTGTGAGATCTTGGTGCGGACGCGCTGGGCGCGGCCGTAGTAGGCGTCGTAGTAGCCCGACGACAGCGCGTAGGTGCCGAGCATGATCCGGCGCTTGACCTCGTCGCCGAAGCCGTCGTGGCGCGTCCTGGTGTACATCGACAGCAGGTCGGGGGCGTCGACGCGCTTGCCGTAGCGCACGCCGTCGAAGCGCGCGAGGTTCGAGGAGGCCTCGGCCGGGGCGATCACGTAGTAGGCGCTGATGCCGTACTCCGTGTGCGGCAGCGCGACGCGCTCGACGGTCGCGCCGAGCTCCTGGGCGAGCTTCAGCGTCTCCTCGAAGCGCGCGAAGACGCCGGGCTCGACGCCCTCGCCGGTGAGGTCCTCCGGGACGCCGAGGCGGATGCCGTCCAGGCGCTCGGCGGTCGGCAGGACGATCGCCTCGGGGTGCTGGAGCGACGTGGAGTCCAGCGGGTCGCGCCCGGTCATGTGGCCGTAGAGCAGCGCGGCGTCGGTGACGTCGCGGGTCAGCGGGCCGGCCTGGTCCAGCGACGAGGCGAAGGCGATCATCCCGTAGCGCGAGACCGAGCCGTAGGTGGGCTTGAGCCCGACGATCCCGGTCATCGCGGCGGGCTGGCGGACCGACCCGCCGGTGTCGGTGCCCAGCGCCCACGGCGCGGAGCCGGCGGCGACCGCCGCGGCGCTGCCGCCCGACGAGCCGCC
>JAOPZD010000062.1 GCA_025964295.1 Conexibacter sp. | reverse complement strand
GCGTCGAGCAGGCGGTCGTCGGTGCTCGGCGTGGCGCCCGCGCTCACGCCGCGGCGGCGCGGTACCGGCGCAGCAGCCGGTCACGCTTGCGCGCGTCGAGGTTCGCGCGCCCCACGTCGCCGCCGTAGTGGGCGACCACGCGCGGGTCCATGACGCGGCGCCAGAGCGGCGGGATCACCGCGAGCAGGATCATCGTCGCGTAGCCCGAGGGCAGCTCGGGCGCCTCGTCGAAGTGGCGCAGCGCCTGGAAGCGGCGCGTCGGGTGGGCGTGGTGGTCGGAGTGGCGCTGCAGGTGGTACAACAAGACGTTGGACGACACGTTGTCGGAGTTCCAGCTGTGCCATGGCTGGGTGCGCTCGTAGCGGTCGGTCCCGTCGTCGCGCCGCTCGCGCAGCAGCCCGTAGTGCTCGAGGTAGTTGACCACCTCCAGCAGCGAGAAGCCGACGACCGCCTGGACGGCCAGCCACGGCAGGACGCCGGCGCCGAAGACGAGCGCCAGCGCCGCGAACAGGACGACGGTCATCGCCCACGCGTTGAGGATGTCGTTGCGCGGCGAGGCGAAGCGGACCCCGTCGCGCTCCAGGCGCTGGGCCTCGAGCTCCCAGCTGGAGCGCAGGCTGCCGCTGACCGTCCGCGGCCAGAAGCGGTAGAAGCTCTCGCCCATCCGCGAGCTGGCCGGGTCCTCCGGCGTCGCGACCCGCACGTGGTGGCCGCGGTTGTGCTCGATGTAGAAGTGGCCGTAGCCCGTCGGCGCCAGCGCGACCTTGCTCAGCCAGCGCTCCAGGCTCGCGCGCTTGTGGCCGAGCTCGTGCGCGGTGTTGATCCCGATCCCGTTGACGCAGCCCAGCGTCAGCGCGAGCCCGAGCTTCTCGACGACACCGAGGTCGTCGCCGGCCAGCAGCGCGGCCCCGCCGACGAGGGCGACGAGCTGCAGCGGGATGAAGGCGTAGGTGCAGAGGCGGTAGTAGCGGTCCTGCTCGAGGTACTTGACCACCGAGTCGGGCGGGTTGGACGAGTCCTTGCCGATGATCGTGTCGAGGACCGGCATCACGCCGAAGATGAACAGCGGGCCCCAGAACCAGAAGACGCCGACGCCGGTGAGCGACACCAGGCCCCAGGCCATGAACGGCAGCAGCGGGACGAGCAGGCCGAGCAGCCAGGCGTAGCGCTTGGGGTCGGTCCACGTGGCCGGGTTCACCTCGACGCTTGACACGATGTCAGGTTTACACGCGGCGCCGGATGTGTCAACCCGGCGTCACGGCCTCCGAGCGCGGGTCGATCAGCACCTTGGCGTGCGCCTCCGGGTCGGCGAGCGCGGTGAACGCCGCGTCGACGCCGGCCAGGCCGACCGTCCCGGTGACCAGCGGGGCCGGGTCGAGCTCGCCCTCGGCGAGCATGTGCAAGGTGTCGCGGAACTCCAGCGGCGTGTAGCCCAGGACGAAGCGCAGGTCGATCTCCTTGTTGATGGCCATGGCCGGCGTGAGCGTGTCGGGGCCGACGCAGACGCCGACGACGACCACGCGCGAGAACAGCGGCGCGTCGTCGATGATCGAGCCGATCATCCCGGGCACGCCGACGCACTCGAAGATCACCGGGCGCTTGGGCTTGGCGCCGAGCCTCTCGCCCAGGCGCCACAGGTGCCACCAGCCGACCGGCAGGCGCCCGAGCTTCTCGCGGGTCCCGACGGCCAGCTCGAACGCGGCGCTCGCGTCGGTGAGGTGGCCGCGCGCCGCGCCGCCGTCGAACGGCGAGCCCGCGGCGGGGTCGATCACCACGTCGGCCCCGCACGCGGTCGCCAGCGCCCGGCGGCCGGCCGAGGGGTCGCTGGCCACGACGGTCCGCACGCCCTTGGCCTTCAGGCACAGGATCACGCCGAGGCCGACCGGCCCGCAGCCGACGACGATCGCGACGTCGCGCCTGCCGACCTCGCCGCGGCGCACCGCGTGCCAGGCGACGGCCAGCGGCTCGGTCAGCGCGGCCATGTCGGGCGCCAGCCCGTTGGGCACGGCCATCATCATCGACTCCTGGACCAGCAGCTGCTCGGCGTAGGCGCCCGGCGCGTGCCGCGAGAGGCCGACCGCGTCGATCCCGCGCGCGCCGCGGATCAGCGGCAGCGCGACCACCGGCGTCCCGCTGGGCACCTCCTCCCGGCACCCCGGCCCGTATTCGGCCACCGTCCCGGAGAACTCGTGGCCGAAGACCAGCGGCTCGGTCGAGCGGCCGAGGCGGTCATAGCCGATCCGCGCGGCCAGGTCGGCCCACGCGTCGATGCCGTGGCGCGCGTGGAGGTCCGAGCCGCAGATGCCGCACCGCAGCACCTCGATCCGCACCTGGCCGCGGGCCGGGGCCGGCTCGGGGAGGTCGACGACGCCGAGCTCGGCGTCCTGGCAGATCACCGCCTTCATCGCGCCATTCTGGCGGAACCGCCCGCGCGTGCCGATAACCGTGGTGATAGGGCCATGTACTCCGCGAACGACCCCACCGAGGGCCCGGGCCCCGTCCAGCGCCGGCTGGGCGCGCTGGCCGCGGTCGCGACCGCCGTCGCGGGGGCGCACGAGCTCGAGGAGGTCCTGGAGCGCGCGGCCGAGCAGATCCGCGTCGCGCTGACCGTCTCGTCGGTGTCGATCAGCCGCTGGCACGTCGACGAGGGCTTCCTGCAGACGCTCATCAACGTCGGCGACCTCGGTCCCGGGGAGGAGCGCTGGCCCGCCTACGAGACCTATGACATCGCCCAGTTCCCCATGGCCTACGCCGTCCTGCGCGAGGGGCGGCCGCACGTCACGTCGCTGGCGATGGCGCACGCCGACGAGGCCGAGCGCGCGCTGCTGCTCGAGCTCGGCAAGGAGTGGTGCGCCGCGTTCCCCATCGTCTACGACGGCGAGACGTGGGGCGAGATCTACGTCACCAACGCGCCCGGCAAGCCCGCGCTGGAGGACGAGGAGCTCGCCTTCCTGGAGGCGATCTGCTCGCAGCTGTCGATCGCGATCGGGCGCGCCGAGCGCTTCTCCCACCTGCTCGAGGTCGCCTACCGCGACGCGCTGACCGGCATCGCCAACCGGCGCGCGTTCGACGAGCACCTCGAGCGCTCGCTGCGCGGCGGCCAGCCCGTCGGCCTGCTGCTCGGCGACGTCGACGGGCTCAAGCGCATCAACGACGGCCACGGCCACGCCGCGGGCGACCGCGCGCTGCGCCAGGTCGGCGCGGTCCTCGCGGAGGTCTGCGGCTCCGGCGGGCG
>JAOPZD010000059.1 GCA_025964295.1 Conexibacter sp. | reverse complement strand
GCGAGTCCGGGGCGTCGGTGGCGTGCCGCTCGGGGGCTGGTGGTGGGCGCGTGGCGTGGTGCGCCGCGCCCCGACCAGCGCCGGCGGAGAACGCTCACTTCGCCGCGTCGCGCAGCTTCAGCGTCAGCGTCTTGGGCGCGTCGGGCGCCAGGTCGATGCAGCTCCCGCGCGGGCAGCCGGGGCGCGTCGCCTCGGCGGCGGCGTAGAGCGTCGCGGGCCTGCCGATCGCCGTCTGGGAGAAGCGCAGCGTCACCGTGCGCGTGCTGGGGCGCGAGACGTCGGCGCCGCCCGTGCGCTCCGGCAGCTTGTTGGCGCGCTGCTTGAGGATCGAGCCGCGCAGCGTGCCGTCGGCCTGCGCCGTGGCGCAGATGAGGTAGTCGGGGGTCGTGTCGGGCGGGACGGTCGTCGTCCACGCCTTGACGCACAGCGAGCCGGGCAGCCCGGCCTCGCTGAGCAGGTCCTTGCCCGCCCACGCGGCGGCGAGCGTCAGCGTCGCGCGCAGGCGCCCATCGGTCCCGCGGCCCAGCGCGACGCGCGTGAGGTCCAGTGGGCTGCGGACGTCGCCCTTGGCGTCCGTGGCGCTCTGCGGCTTGGGCGCCGCGGCCAGGGCGACCGTGGCCGCCCCGCCGCCGGCGGCCAGCAGCCCGAGCGCGGTGAGCGTGGCGGTCGCGCGGCGCATCGGTCAGCGTCCCTCGTAGGTGGCCTTGCCGGGCCCGTCGGCGAGGAACGACTTGACGGCGTTCTGGAGGTCCTCGGTGGCGAACAGCGCGCCGGAGACCTCGCCGACGATCGCGTCCGCCGCCCGCGCGCCGCCCTCCTTCTGGGCGCGGACGATCGCCTTGGTCGCCGCGTGCGCGCGCGTCGGGCCGTTGGCGATCCTGGTGGCGAACGCGCGCGCCTCGGCCTCGAACGCCTCGGGCGCGTAGACGCGGTTGACGACGTTCCAGCGCTCGAGCGTCGCCGCGTCGAACAGCTCGCCGGTGAAGATGAGCTCCTTCGCGCGGGCGGGACCGGCGCGCTCGGCCAGCCGCTGCGGGCCGCCCATCGACGGCGTCAGCCCGACGACGATCTCGACGAGGCCGAACCGGGCGCGCTCGCTGGCCAGCAGGACGTCGCAGGCCAGCGCGACCTCGAAGGCCGCGGTCAGGCACAGGCCGTGCGCGGCGAAGACCGTCGGCAGCGGCAGCTCCTCGATCGTGTGGATGACCTCCAGCAGCTCGTCCCACAGCGCGCCGCCGCGCTCGGGCGACATGCCGTCGAAGACCTTGCCGACGTCCACCCCGCCGGAGACGACCTTGCCCTCGGCGCGGATCAGCAGCCCGCGCGGCGGGTCGGCGGCGACCTGGTCCACCGCGGCACGCAGGCCGTCGAACATCGCCTCGTCGAAGAGGTTCAGCGGCGGGCTGTCGAAGGTCAGGACGGCCAGCGGGCCGTCGGTCTCGAGGCGGACGACGTCGCTCACGCGTAGTGCTCCTTCAGCTGCTGGCCGGTCTGCCGGATCTTGTCCATGTCGCCCGGCTCGGGGGTCCAGGGCAGGCGCAGGGGATCGCCCTCGTAGCGGGGGATCACGTGCAGGTGGAAGTGGAAGACGGTCTGCCACGCGGGCGCGCCGCAGCTGTTGATGAGGTTGATCCCGTCGGCCTCGAGCGTCGCCTTGGCCGTGCGGGCGAGGCGCTGGCCGGCCTGCGCGACGGCGGCCAGGTCCTCCGGGTCGATCTCCAGCAGGTCGCGCGTGTGCGCGCGCGGGACCACGAGGGCGTGGCCGCGCGTGGCCGGGCTGATGTCCATGAAGGACACCGTGCGCTCGTCGGACGCGACGATCGTGGCCGGGATCTCGCCCGCGACGATCCTGCAGAAGAGGCAATCCGGGTCGGTGGCGGACATGGGACGCCACCTTATCCATCGCGGCGCGCCGTTCAGGTCCGGTTCAGCTTGCGGAGGGCGACGGCCGGTACGCTCCAAGACGATGTCCGGCACGGCGACGAGCACCACCGAGGAGGCCCTGCGCGCCGACGTGGCGGCGCTGGCCCACCTGGACCGCCTGCCCTGCTCGGCCGGCGAGGCGGAGGCCGCGGCGTGGATCGCGCAGCGCCTCCAGGCGTCCGGCGCAGACCGCGTGGTCGTCGAGGAGGAGCTGGTCCACGGCACGTACTTCACGCCGCTGGGCGTGCTCAACGCGCTGGGCGCCGCGGGCGGCGTCGCCGTCCTGACGGGGCGCCGCAAGCTCGGCGGCGTGGCGGCCGCGATCGGCGCCGCCGCGATCTGGCAGGACCTCACCGGCGGGCGGCGCCGCGCGCTGCGCCGGTTCCTCAAGCGCCAGACGACCACCAACGTGGTCGCCGAGTTCGGCCCGCGCGACGCCGCGCACACGCTCGTCGTCCATGCCCACCACGACGCGGCGCGGACGTCGTTCATCTTCGACCAGAGCGCGGCGCGGTTCATGCACGAGCGCCTGCCCTGGGTGATGGAGAAGACCGATCGCTGGCCGCCGCTCATGGGTCTGGTCTTCGGCGGGCCGGCCCTCGCGGCGGCCAGCGCGGTCACCGGCGGGCGCAAGGCGGCCGCCTTGGGCACCGTGTTCGCCGCCGGCACCGCGGCGGTGATGGCGCACATGGCCCGCCAGCCGGTCGTGCCCGGCGCCAACGACAACCTCAGCGGCGTCGCGGTGCTCCTGGAGGTCGGGCGCCGGCTGGGCGCCGAGGGCGGCGGCCCGCCGGAGGGCGTCCGCGTGATCCTGCTCTCGGCCGGCGCCGAGGAGGCCAACCAGGAGGGCATGCTCGCCTTCGCCCGCTCGCACTTCGGCGAGCTGGGGCCCGAGCGCACGTCGCTGCTCTCGCTCGACACCGTCGGCTCCCCGGAGCTCGTGCTGATCGAGGGCGAGGGCTTCCTGCGCATGTACGAGTACCCGTCGCCGATGAAGGAGCGCGTCGCGGCGGCCGCGCGCGAGGCCGGCGTCCACGTGCGGCGCGGCATGCGCTTCACGTTCGCCACCGACGGGCTGGTGTCGCTGCGCCAGGGCTACCAGGTCGCCTCGATCGGCTCGGTCGACGAGCACCTCGTGCCGTCCAACTACCACTGGCCGACCGACACGGCCGACCGCGTGCACTACGACTCGGTCGCCGCCAGCGTGGAGATCGTCATGGGGACGATCGCGCGCTCGGCGCAGCCGCTCGCCTAGTCCGCCGCCAGGAGCGTCCGCGCCAGCGCGACCGCCGCGTCGGCGTCGGCGACCTCGCCCGCGTAGCGCGCCTCGTCGATCGCGGCCAGCAGCGCGCCCAGGCGCGGCCCGGGCCGGAGGTCCAGCGCGCGGGCCAGCTCGTCGCCGCGGATCA
>JAOPZD010000055.1 GCA_025964295.1 Conexibacter sp. | reverse complement strand
CCGCTCGGCATCAGCTCGAAGCCAAGGGCGTCCGCTTCGTGAGCCCGACCTTCGACTCCGGCGTGTGCTGGCAGGCGATCTGTCTGGACCCCGACGGCAACCCGCTGTCGCTGCACCATCGCTACGCCCCGAAGTCGTAGACGCCGACCTTCGGGCACCGGTCCATCAGTCGCGCTGAGCGATCCTCAAACGCGACAGCCACCGTGCGAGGCGACAGTAAGCAGCATCAGTCACGCGGTGCCGTCTCTAACGCGGAGGTGGCGTTCGTCATTGATCGGTGTTGATGGAGAACTTGAGCGACGGATCCGAGCGCCGAGCCGCGCTCCGACTGCTGCTTCCCCCACCACCAAGAGCGCATGGAGACACCGACTGGAACCCCAGGCGCGCAGCGCCTAGCGTCATGGGACCCCGGGCCGTCGCCCCCGTGCAGCGGCAGTCCTCACGAGAGGAGCGCTCCAATGGTTGATGCGACCAACCCCATCGACTTCGACAACCTCCCCGCGCCGTCCGACGGGTTCGTGGTGACGCTGTTCCTGACGGTGCGCGATGTCAAGCGCTCGCGCGAGTTCTACTCCAACGTGCTGGGCGGCCAGGTCGTGTTGTACGAGAACCCATGCATGGTCAAGCTCTCCAACTCCTGGCTGATCATGAACCCGGGAGGCGGTCCAACCCCCGACAAGCCGGGCATCGACGTCGTGCCCTATCCGAACACGGACACCGTCTCGATGTTTATGAATCTGCGGGTGGCCGACATCCAGCAGTGCTACGAGGACTGGTTGGGCAGAGGCGCCGAGTTCCTGACCCCGCCGATCGATCGCGGGGCGGAGATCCGCTGCTACATCCGGGACCCCGACGGCTACCTCATCGAGGTCGGGCAGTCGACCGGGCTGATGCACGGCGAGCTTGCCAAGAAGCGATCGGAGGATCTCCCCGGCTAGCTACGTGCCCCGGGACGTTCAGAACGTCCGGGGGAAGTTGAGGCACCCGGGCTGAGACTGAGGCTGCGGGTCTTCGAGCTGGATCTGTCGGCGTTCTATGGCGCCTATGCGCCGCGTCCTGGCCACCGACCCAGGCCGGGCGTCGTGACCGTCCGCAGGGGCGCCGGGCGCTGTGGCCGGCCGCCAGCCTGGTCCGCAAGACCCGCGGGGCGGAACGCCCGGTCGACGTCCAGCGACGGTCCCGCGCCCAGCTGCTCCCCCCTCCCGCTTCTCAGTGTGCGGAAATCCGCGCGAGGCAGCGAGCGCCCGCGCGGGTGCGAGCCCCTACGCCGTCGTTCCTCCCGTCCGCTGCTGCCTACGGGCTTAACGTCACGGTGGCGCCGACGCCGGGCCAGGTGACGGTCGACCCGTCGCGCAGCAGCGGGCTGAGGTTCGCCTCCGGGTCCTCGGCGAAGCCGGCGACCTTCCGCGTACCAGCGGCGTCCCGAGCCCACAGCCCGTCGGAGATCCAGGCGAGCGAGCCGTGCTCGTCGACGACCGTGTCAGAGTGGGCGCCCATGATGTCCTCCGTCGTGCCGTGGACGAGGTCGAAGACCGTCGTGAAGAACAGCTCCTTGTGCATCCAGCGGAGCAGGAGATAGGGGCCGTTCGCGTCGGCCACGTCGAAACCCACCTGGTGGGCGCTCGCCGTCCGGCCCGTAGCGCGGAGGCACGCGGTGGACGTGTCGCCGCCGGGCTCGGGTGGCACGATGTCGATGTCGAGCGTCCCGATGGTCACCTTGAGCGCGCCGCAGTGCGTCGGCGGCACCGCCGCGAGGTCGACCTGCCGCGGCCGGCCGTTGCGCTGCCAGCGCAGGACGCCGTCGCGCAGCGTCACGCCGCTCAGGCGGGCGTGGGAGTCAACCTGGCGACGGCCGAGGCCCGCACGCCAGACGCCGAGGGCCTGCGGTGCGGGCTTGAGGCCGAGCCAATGGTCGGTCGTGATCCAGGCCACGTCGCCCCGGGTGTCGACCGCCCAGGCCACGCTCGTCTGCGTGCCATACCGTTGCTCGAAGGGCCAGCCGCCGACGCCGAGGTCGTGGCGCCGGCCACCGTGGACGGCATCCTCGGCCATCAGCGTGAGCTGCGGCGACGACACGTCGCGCACCATCGCGTAGGCGACGCGCGTGCCGGCCAGCTTGGCTCCGACGAGCTTGGTCTGGTCAGCGTCGGTCCGACGCTGAAGGGTGTCGAGCGTCCGCCGCTTGCCGCTGCGGCGCGAACAGCCGCTGATCGTCTGGAGCGGGAAGTGCTGGCTCTGCCCAACGATCTTCTGTAGCACCACGGCCTGCGCAGAGCGGGCGAGCACCTGCTCGCCCGACCGGGGTCGGCAGCGGTCGGCGGCCGAGGCCGACGGGGCGGCGGCGAGGGTCGCGGCGAGCAGGGAGAGGGGGAGAGCCAGGCGGAGCATCGAGATCATCACACAGGAAACGAGGGGCCAGCGCTCAAGTTGCGCGCGTGCTTCACCAGTAGTAGTCGACGCTGCTCCTAGTCGGCGGATTTTCCGCACACTAAGAAGCGAGAGGGGGGCTGCTCCTAGGCGACGATCCGCAGCGCGGGGCGCTCGGCGGGCTCCGCGTCGCCCG
>JAOPZD010000039.1 GCA_025964295.1 Conexibacter sp. | reverse complement strand
CGTAATGCCATGTGACACACGAACGCAAGTGTCACGGCCGCGGGCGCGGAGCGGTATGGTCGGCGGCGTGAGCCCGACGCCGCCCACCGACGAGCCGACGCCGGCGCTGCGCGAGGCGCTCGCCCCCGCCCCCGTCAAGCCCCGGCCCACGCCCGGCGCGGCGTTCGTGCTCGCCCGGTCCTGGGTGCGCGCCGGGCGCCGGCTGGACATGGCCGCCCTGGCGGCCGAGCTCGGCGTCTCGCGCAACACGCTCTACCGCTGGACCGGCGATCGCGATCGCCTGCTCGCCGACGTCGTCTGGGATGATCTGTCGGCGATGGTCGCCCGCAGCCTCGCCGCCACGTCGGCGCCCCCGGGCTTCGCGCGCCTGGAGGAAGCCGGCAGCCGCCTCCTCGACCTCATCGTCGAGGAGTCCGCCCTGCGCGCGCTGCTGGCCAACGAAGGCGCGGCCGGCCTGCGGATGCTCACCGCGCCCGGCGGGCCGATCCGCCCGCGGCTCGTCGCGCTCGTCGCCGCCGCGATCGAGGCCGAGGTCCTGACCGGGGCCTACCGCGCTCCGGCGGCGCCGCAGGTGCTGGCCGACGGCGTCCTCTCCCTCGGCGAGCGCTTCCTGCACCACGGCGGCGACCCTGCGCTCAACCCGGACCCGGTCAGCGCCAAGACCATCATCTCGCTCCTGCTGCGCGAGCCCCCGCGATGACCGAGAACGTCCGGCGAGCCCGCGAGCTGATGGCGCGCAGCCGCGCGGAGGGCTTCGCGGTCGGCGCGTTCAACGTCGATAACCAGGAGACGCTCGTCGCGGTCGCCCGCGCCGCCCAGGCCAAGGACGCGCCCGTCCTGGTCGAGCTGAGCCATGGCGAGGTCGAGGCGATCGGCCTGGCGAACATCCGCGCCATGGTGGACAACTACCGGCGCGAGCTCGGGATCGAGATGTACATCAACCTCGACCACAGCCCGACGGTGGCCGACGCGAAGGCCGGGATCGACGCGGGCCTGGAGTTCATCCACATCGACTACAGCCAGGCCAACCGGGACGCGAGCGACGAGGAGATCGTCGCCGCCACCCGCGAGGTCGTCGCCTACGCCAAGGCGACCACCGGCGCGCTGGTCGAGAGCGAGCCGCACTACTTCGGCGGCAGCTCCAACGTCCACGCCGAGGACATCGACTACGACGAGATCCGCAAGACCTTCTCGACGCCCGCCGGCGCGCGCGCGTTCGTCGCGGCCACGGGCATCGACACCTTCGCCGCCGCCGTCGGCAACCTCCATGGCCGCTACCCGGTCCCCAAGCAGCTCGACCTCGACCTCCTCGCCGAGATCCGCGCGGCGATCGACGTCGCCATCAGCCTGCACGGCGGCAGCGGCACGCCCGGCCACTACTTCGAGTCGGCCGCCCGGATCGGCGTCAGCAAGATCAACATCAACTCCGACATGCGCTACGCCTACCGCACCACGCTCGAGCGCCAGCTGCGCGAGCACCCGGAGGAGTACGCGATCGTCCGCCTCGTCGGCCCGGTCATCCGCGCCGTCCAGGACGTGGTCGAGGACCGCATCGAGCTCTTCGGCTCAGCGGGGCACGCCCGCCCGTAGCCCTCACCAGGGCAGCGGCCGGCCGTCGCGGAAGAAGCCGCCCGTCGGCCCGTCGTCGTCCAGGAGGCAGGCCCAGGTCACGCTGCGCGCACCGTCGGCCACCGGCCGGCCGCCACCGCCCATGTCGGTCGCCGTCCAGCCCGGGCAGACGGCGTTGACCAGGATGCCGTCGCCGCGCAGCTCGGCGGCGAGCATGCGCGTGAGCCCGTTGAGCGCGAGCTTGGAGAGGTGATAAGCCGGCAGGCCGCCGCCCATCTCGGTGATCGAGCCGGCGCCGCTGGAGACGTTGACGACCCGGCCGTGGCCGCTCGCCCGCAGCTGCGGGAGCACGTGCTGGGTCAGGCGCCACGCGCCGAACAGGTTGGTGTCCAGCGCGCGCTGGACCCGGTCGAGGTCGGCCGAGGCGGCGCGCGCGTCGGTGTCGTAGTCGATCGCGGCGTTGTTGACCAGGACGTCGAGGCGCTCGAGGCGGCGCGCGATCGCCGCGCTGCTCTCCGGGTCGGCCACGTCGAGCCCGCGTGCCCCGCCCGTCACCAGCGCGATGCCTGCGGCTGCCATGCCCCTAGCTTGCCCGATTGGCGAGCTGGTCCCTACTCGAACCCCTCGGCCTGGATCGCGCGCGCGGGCATGCCGAGCCGCACGAGCGCCGTCGTCGTGCCGGCGACCATGGCCGGTGGCCCGCACACCAGCGCGCTCCAGGCGGTGAGGTCGCGCGGCGCGTGGCGGCGCAAGAGCGCGGCGTCGATGCGCCCGCGCGCGCCGCGCCACCCGGCCTCGGGGCGCGACAGCACGCACAGGACCTCCAGGTTGGGCAGCCGGCGCTGGAGGTCGCCGAGCTCTTCGCGGAAGGTCACGTCCGCCCACCGGCGGCTGCCGTAGATCAGCACGAGCGGCCGCGGGTCGCCGCGCTGGGCGGCCGTGCGGATCAGGCTCATCGCGGGCGTGATCCCGATGCCCGAGGCGAGCAGGAGGCGGCC
>JAOPZD010000030.1 GCA_025964295.1 Conexibacter sp. | reverse complement strand
CGGCGCTGGACCTGGCGTGGACGGCGGCGGGGCGGCTGGACGCCTACTACGAGCGCGGCCTGAACCTGTGGGACGCGGCGGCGGGCGAGCTCATCTGCGCGCGGGCCGGGCTCGTCGTCGACCGCCTCGAGCCGGCGGGCGAGCTGCCGTGGGGCGCCTTCGCCGCGCCGGCGCAGATCGCGGACGAGCTGCGCGCGCTGGTCGCCTGATCAGCCGCGGTGGACGATGCGCTCGGGCGCGAGCGTGAACTGCACGCGCGTCTCGGTGGGCGTGCGGCCGGGGTAGGAGTCGGCGTCGAGGTACTTCTTGGCGAGCGCGTCGATGCCGGCGTCGGCGCCGTCGTGGGTGTCGCCGACGACCTTCGCGGTGACCGAGACGAACTCGAACGGGTTGCCGGCGTTGGCCCAGCTCAGCGTCGCGCGGCCGGCCTTGCGCAGCAGGCGCGGCCAGGTGCGGCCCTCGGCGGTGTTGACCACCACGTTGCCGTCGTCGTCGACGTCGGACCAGATCACCACGCTGAGGATCGTGCCGTCCTCGCGCGGGACCGCGAGGTGGGCGTAGTTCTTGTCGGCGACGATCGCGCGGGCGGGTCCTTCGAGCTTGGCATCGGGCATGACCGGCAATCTAGCGTGGAGGTTGGTGCGCTCCGGCCTTGGCGACCAGCGGCGCGGTCCGGTAGCGGATCGGCTGGGACAGCGCGATGTAGCTCGTCGAGCGCCGGATGGCGTTGTTGGACAACAAGCGGTTGACGATCTCCTGGAGGTGCTCGGTGTCCTGCGCGACGATCCGGCACAGGAGGTCGGAGGGGCCGCTGGTCGCGGTCGCCTCGAGCACTTCGGGGGTCGAGTCGAGCACGGCGACGGCCTCGGTGAGGCGGCCCTGGGCGATCTGCAGGAAGACGAACGCGAGGACGGGGTAGCCGAGGCGGCCGGGGTCGATCTCGGGGCCGTGGCCCTGGACGACGCCGCCGTCCTGGAGCTTGGCGAGCCGGGCCTGGACGGTCCCGCGCGCGACGCCGAGGCGGCGCGAGGCCTCCATCAGGCCCAGGCGCGGCTCGTCGCGCAGCAGCGCGATCAGGCGCGCGTCGAGGTCATCGATGGTCATGTTGCACAGAGCCTAAGCGGTTTCACTGCGCAGAACTGGGCGGAATGTCCGCTTCCATTGATCGCTCTTGTCAGTGGCGGCGCCTGGTGGTCTCCTGGCTGGGCCATGTTCGAGGAAGCCCAGCTGTACTCACCGGTGACACAGGGAGCGGACGGGGAGGTCGAGGTCCACCTCGGGGAGGACCATCCCGGCTTCCACGACGCGGGCTACCGCGCGCGGCGCAACGCGATCGCGGCGTCGGCGATCGCCTGGGAGGCGGCCGGCTCGGCGGGCCCGATCCCCGAGATCGCCTACACCGACGTCGAGAACGAGATCTGGGCGACGGTGTCGCGCGAGCTGCACGTCAAGCACGAGCAGTACGCGTGCCGCGAGTTCCTGGAGGCCAAGGCCGCGCTGGGGCTGCCGGAGGACCGCGTGCCGCAGCTCGACGAGGTGACCGCCGCGCTGAAGCCGTTGACCGGCTTCGCCTACCATCCTGCGCCCGGGCTCGTGGCGCTGCGCGAGTTCTACGGGTCGCTCGGCGACCGGGTCTTCCACTCGACCCAATATGTACGCCATCCCTCCGAGCCGCTGTACACCCCCGAGCCCGACATCATCCACGAGGTCATCGGGCACGGGAACATGTTGGCTTCGCCGCGCTTCGCCGCGATCAAGCGCGAGGCCGGCCTCGCCGCTCAGCGGGTCGCCAGCGACGCGGCGCTGCAGGCGATCGCCGACGTCTTCTGGTTCACGATGGAGTTCGGCGTCCTGCACGAGGCCGGCGAGCTCCGCGCCTACGGCGCCGGCATCTTGTCGTCCTACGGCGAGATCGAGGAGTTCCGCCACATGGAGATCCGCCCCCTCGACTTCGCCGAGATGATCACCATCGACTACGACATCACCAAGTACCAGCCGGTCCTCTACGCCGCCGACTCCCTCGACCACCTCGAAGACGCCGTCGGCAGCTTCTTCGCGACGGCGGACGACGACACGCCGGCGCGGCTGGGCGCGGCGACGTCGCCGACCACCACAAGCTGACCGGCGGGCTCAGTCCTTCGGCTCGACGAAGTGGTCGAGCATGGCGACGCCGTCGCGCCGCGCCACCGAGATGTTCCACCGGTTCATCCGCCGCCACGGGATGCCGAGGCGGTCGAGGGCGTCGCAGAACAACGCACGGATGTCATCCGAGCGGTTGCTGAACTGAAACCGCCCGTACTCATAGGCCTTGCCGTTGACGATGACGCGGTTGACTCCTCGCCAGCCGTCCGAGTGCAGGAGGCCGCGCACGAGCTGGTCGGGCCGTGCGTCGACGATGCTCTGCTGCCAATCGGTCAGGACGATCGGTCGCTCGTGCTTGACGCCGGGGCCGTGCTGGGGCAGCAGGCACGGCCACGCCCTGGAGTACTGCGATGCGATGAGCATCCGGTCACGGGCATGGGGATGAGCCCAACCCGCGGCCCGGGCATGACCTGTCGCATCGTCTCGCCGACGCGTTGGGCGAGGCGGGGATGCCGAGCATCGACGCAGATCCGCAGCCGGAACGACCCGCGTCCCGTCGCCGAGATGTGCCCGTCGCCGAGATACAGGCCGAGCATGTAGGCGTACGCCGGGCGATGGATCGCGGAGGGATCGTGCGCTGGCTCGCCGCACCGCTGGCAGATGTCGCCTTCGAGGTACTCCCTCACGTCAGCTTTCCGCCAGTCGCGCACGGTGGCGTGCGGAACGCCGGACGTGCGCGCCACCTCGCCATCGGTCATCCCCGTCGACAGCAGCCGCGCAACCTCTCGACGTTCATGGGATGGCCGCACGCGAGGAGGCTTCCACGACGGGCGGATGCCTAGAAAGCATCTAACGGGACGCTCGAATCCGCGCTCGACGCGTGGCGTCGAGTTGACGCTTGCGTGACAGCCCCTCTGGCGTTGGGCGATTTGGGTCGATTCCATCGCCTGCCGATGCTCCGCAAGCGGTGGTGTGCGGATGGCTGCGGTCATGGTCGGTTTGGAAATGTGGTCCGGCTCGAAGCCGTCGCCGTGTACCGGCGCCGAGTCGGCTGCGGCACTCGCATCGACCGGCCGCAACGCGAGGTGCAGGTAGAGGTCTTCGTGCGGCGGAGACCAAATCGCTCGGTGTGACCGTGCGGCCGGATCAGGGCGACGTCGGCGCGGGGACCGGCAACACCGAGATGTCCCGGACCATTGTCAAGTGCGGGGCGAGGTTCCGCGTCGCGACGATCCGGAAGCAGTTGCCGGGGAGCGTGGAGTGATCGGGGAGCCACAGGACGTCGGGTGCGTCCGCGCCGTGTGCGACGCGGGCGGCGAGATGGGCGGAACGCTCCGTAGTGCTGCTGGACTGAATCGTGACGCAGTCGTCGATCTCGATCTCGACGACGTGCATGAAGTAGCGAGACCAAGGGGCATCAGGCTCGTAGTACGGCATACGCTCCTGAGCGTCAGCGGCTGCCGTGAGATAGGTGTCGTACGCCAGCGGCGCGTCCGCCATCAAGTGGTGCGTCAGCCGCTGCAGCGCGGTCGCGGCGTTCGGCACGACGATGGTCTGGGCGGTCGGGATATAGAGGCGCAATCGCACTGGGCGTGCCTTTCGTTCGGCGTCAGCCCCATCTTAGACCATCCTTCGTCCATTGCCACGTCCTTCGCCACATCGATGTCCACATTCTTATCCACATACATCGCCACGACGCGATAGTCTTCGCGTGGTGATCTGTGAAAGCACTCTCAAAGAGGAGGCAGTCGCCATGACTTTCCGCGGTTCCGGTCGCATGCCCCGGAGGGCGGCGCGATGAGCTCTAGCGTCGATACCCCTAAGCGCACGGGACGTGGTCGTGGCGTCAAGAAGAAGGTCTCCAAGCTTGTGCCGGTGACAGCTGGTGACAAGCTGCTGGCCTTGGCCGGGACCTTCAACTTCACCCATCGGGAGATGAGTCACACGTGCGGCTGCTCGGTGCGGGCGATCGAGGACCGCTTGCGTCGCGCCCGATCGGCCAAGGTGGCGCGAGAGTCGCGTCCGAACGCCCTAGACGATCGAATCGACGATCTCTACGCGATCGCCGCTCTTCTACACGAGCGTTACCACGTCGATCCGGAACTGGTTCGTGCGTTTGTCTCCGGAAAGTCGCCGTACCTCGAGGAGCAGCGTCCCAGCGACCTGATCGCTGCGGGATATTTCGAGGTCGTGCGCCACGCAGCATTGGCGTTCGCCCGGGGCATTAGGCCAGACGAGCACCTGATCGGGAGCGGCCCAACGCCTCGCGTGGCTGTTCCTCGTTGACTTGGCCGGTGGCGGAGCGCCTGCTTCGCCACCGGCCACCAGCATCTGCGAGCCGCAGTACCCGGGGTGGGATTCGAACCCACACGCCCTTGCGGACAGGGGATTTTGAGTCCCCGGCGTCTACCGTTCCGCCACCCGGGCAGGGTGCGACTCGAGGGAGTCTAGGCCGGGAGGGGGCCGGGGCGCGACTCGGGCGCGCGCTCGACCTCGACGTTCCAGGCCTGGTTGAAGGCCCGCATCGCGAAGGCGATGAGGAGGACCTGGACCGGGATCAGGAGGGCGGTGACGAGGGCGAGGATGCCGGAGTCGATCGAGGGCTGGGCGAAGCCGGACTTGTCGCGGTCCAGCCAGCCGGGCACGGCGACGGCGGCGAAGATCAGCAGGATGATCGCCAGCGCGGCGGCGACGGGGAGGACCCCGCGGTTCCACTGCGCCACGTAGAAGGCCATGATCAGGTACACCAGGATGTACGCGATCTGCACGGGCTTGGCGCCCTGCAGGACGTCCCACCCGCCGATGGTCACGATGAGCATGAGCGCGACCGACACCAGGAGCAGCAGCAGGACGGTCGCCTTCGCCGCCTTGCTGGACGCCTTGGCCCGGTTCGGGTGCTCGATGATGACTTCCTCGTTCTCCTCCATCCCGGGCCGACCTTACAATCCTTCGCGGTCGCGCGCGACGGTCGCTTGCATCGTCGCGCGTATCGGCCCAGCCCTGCGGGCGTGGCGGAATTGGTAGACGCGCGAGGTTTAGGTCCTCGTGGCCTTTGGCTGTGGGGGTTCGAGTCCCTCCGCCCGCACTTCATCCGCCGGCGCGGCTAGGGTCGCCGCGTGGTCGCTCGTCGCCTGCTCGTCCTCACCGTCTTCGCCGTCCTGTTGGCTCCCGCGGGCGCCTCCGCCGGCGACAGCCTCGTCGGCTTCCAGCTGCCGTCGAAGAAGATCGCGTGCGTGTACTCGCACTTCGAGGGCGAGAAGGCGGCCCTGCGGTGCGACGTGGCGGACGTGGTGAGGCCCGCGAAGCGGCCGGCGTCGTGCAAGCTCGACTACGGCAGCGCGTTCGGGCTGACCGCGACCGGCAAGGGGCGGCGGCTGTGCGCGGGGGACACCGTCCTGGACCCCAAGGCGAAGGTGCTGGCCTACGGGGCGTCGCGGACGCTCGGGCCGTTCACGTGCGCGTCGCGGACGACCGGCCTGCGCTGCACGACGCGCGCCGGGCACGGCTTCGAGCTGTCGCGCACGCGTCAGGGGCTGTTCTAGAACACCGCCCGGCCCGCGGCGCGCCCGAGCCAGACCGCGAGCAGCCCGAAGGCGAGGCTGCCGGCGACGTTGGCCACGGCCCGCCCGCGGTGCCCGCCCGCCGCCAGGTGCTGGGTCTCGAACATCCACGTGCTGAACGTCGTGTAGCCGCCGAGCAGGCCGGTGCCCGCGATGCGCAGCGCGTCGCCGCCCATGCCGGCGCCGACCAGCACGCCCAGTGCCGCCGCGCCGGACAGGTTCACCGCGAGCGTGCCGAGCGGGAACCGCCGCCCGGCCGTGACGTTGACCGCGTGCGTGAGCAGCGCGCGGGCCACCGCGCCGCAGCCGCC
>JAOPZD010000015.1 GCA_025964295.1 Conexibacter sp. | reverse complement strand
GCTCGCCCAGCAGCGACACGAAGCGGAAGATCAGGCCGGTGAACCCGAAGCCGTGCGCGTAGGCGCCGATCATCCCCTCGCCGGCGACCTTGGAGGCGGCGTACAGCGAGGTCTGCAGCGGGAACGGCGCGTCCTCGGGGGTCGGCACGACCTCGGACTCGCCGTAGACCGAGCCGGTCGACGAGAAGCAGATGCGCTTGGCGCCGGCCGCGCGCATGGCCTCGAGCACGTTGGACGTGGCGATCGTGTTCTGCTCGAGGTCGCGCTGCGGGTGGTCCAGGCCGTGGCGCACGTCGGCGTTGGCCTGCAGGTGGAAGACCGTGTCGCAGCCCGCGACGGCGCGGCGCAGCAGGTCCAGGTCGAGGATGTCGCCCTCGAACAGCTCGGCTCCGCGCTTCAGCGCGCCGGCGATGAACTCGCGCCGGCCGGTGCGGAAGTCGTCGAGGATGGCGACCTGGACGCCTTCGTCCAGAAGCCTGTCGGCCACCGTGCTGCCGATGAACCCGGCTCCGCCGGTGATGAGAACGCGCTCCATGCGCGAGGTTCTACAGGGTGAAGCCGGCGGCCGCGGCGTCGCGGTGGAACATCTGCACCGTCTCGAGGGAGAACTGGTCCAGGTCCTTGCCGAGGCTCTTGACCTTGCCGATGAGGTCGTGCGTCATCGTGATGATGTGGCAGCCGACCTGATCGGCCTGCACGAGGTTGAGCACCTCGCGAGGGCTCGCCCAGATCAGCTCGGCGCGGGGAGCGTCGGCCATGACGCTGACCGCGCGCTGCATGATCGGCATCGGATCGACGCCCGCGTCGGCGATGCGGCCCGCGAACACGGAGATGCACGACGGCGCGCCATCGGCGACCGCCGCGGTGATCAGCTCGACCTGCGCGGTGGTGAAGAGCGCCGTCACGTTGACCTGCACGCCGTCCTCGGACAGCTCTCGCACGAGCGGTGCCATCGACTCGCCGCCGGTAGTGGTGACGGGGATCTTGACGTAGACGTTCGGACCCCAGGCAGCCAGCTGCTTGGCCTGGCGGCGCATCTCGGCCTCGTCGTCGGCGAACACCTCGAACGAGATCGGCTTGTCGCGGATCTGCTCGAGCAGGCGCTGCGCGAAGTCCGCGTAGTCGGTGAGGCCCGCCTTCCACATGAGCGTCGGGTTCGTCGTGAACCCCTTGATCATTGGGTCTTCGGCGAGCCGCAGGATGCCGTCCAAGTCGGCGCCGTCCGCGAAGATCTTCGTCGAGATGCGATCGAGCATGTCCTGTGAACCTAGCTGACCTGGTGGGCGGATGAACGCGACATCATGCACTGATGAACGTCGCAACGGCGAAAAGGTTGCGTGCCAGTGCGGCATGCCCACCGCCGACCCGGCGTAATCCCACTCGGCGCCTCGCTCCGCGTGCTGCGCGCAAGTACGCTTGAGCCCGTGCGCACAGAGACGCAGCCGAGCCGCTCGGAGGAGCGCGAGGCGTCCCGAGGGCGCAGGCTGGCGACTCGCGTGGCTCGCGTCAGCCTGGGTGCCTGGGTCCGGATCGCGCTGCTGGCGGCGTTCCTCGCGTACTACGTCTGGACGGCCGGATCGAGCATCCCGATCACCTTCAGCACCGGCGCCGACGGACTCCTGGGGCACCTGGCGGACGCCTTCATCCATGGTCGCACGAGCATCATGGACGCGCCGGCGGGACTCACCGCGCTCCCGAATCCATACGACCCGGCCGCGAACGCCTTCTACCGCGGTGCGGGCGGCGGGACGTTCGGCCTGCACGACCTGATCCTTTACAAGGACCAGATCTACATGTACTGGGGTCCGACGCCCGTCCTGCTCGTGTTCGCGCCGGCCCAGCTGCTCGGGTTCGCCTTCTCAGAGGTGCTCGCCGCAGCGCTCTTCGGCTTCGCGGGACTGGTCTTCAGCGTGCTGCTTCTGCTGACGCTCGTGCGGCGATTCGCGCCGTCGACGCCCGCATGGCTGGTCAACGCCGGAGTGGTCCTGCTGGGGCTGGCCAACGTCGTGCCCTACACGATCCGCCGGCCCGTCGTCTACGAGGTGGCGATCACCGCTGGGATGTGCTTCGCGATGGCCGGGGCGTGGCTCATCGTGTCGGGCGTCCTGCGTCCGCGCCCCAGCGCGCGCCGGCTGGCGTTGGGCAGCCTCGCCCTCGGGCTCGCCGTGGGCGCCCGGCCCACGCACGTCATGACGTCCGCCGTGCTGATCCCGTTGGCCATCTGGGTCTGCCGCAGCGTCCCACGCGAGCGCCGGCGCAAGCTGCTGATCTGCCTGTTGGCGCCCATCGGCTTCTGCGGCGTCCTGCTGGCGGCATACAACATGATCCGCTTCGGCTCGCCGGCCGACTTCGGCCTGAGGTATCAGATGGCCGGCATGGACGTGACGAAGCGGGCCAGCCCGAGCCTGTCCTACCTGCTGCCCGGTCTGTACTACTTCGTGGTCGCGCCCGTCCGCGTGCTGCTGACCTTCCCCTTCGTCTCACTCCCTCCGGGCCCCAACTACCCGTTCCACGTGCCGGCGCTCTATGACGGCGTGGAGCCGACGGGTGGCCTGCTGTTCCTCGCACCGCTGGTGCTCATCCTGTTCGCCGTGCCGTTTCTGCGGCGGCGCGGGCGCCTCGACCCGCAGCTGACCGTCGTGGTGGCCGCGCTCGCGCTCATCGGCGTGCTGCTCATCGTGGTGGCGTCGGTCACGTTCTGGGGCACCACCCAGCGCTACGAGGTGGACTTCACGTCGGTCCTGGTCGTCGCCGCCCTTGCGGTGTGGTTCGCCGTGAGAGCGGGAACCGGGCGCCGGCGCTCACGCCGATTCGCCACCGCCGGGGGCATCGTGCTCATCGTGTGGAGCTCGCTGTTCGGCCTCGCGCTGGGCTTCACGGGATCGGGCGTTCCGCTGAGCTCCGGGCACCCGGCGCTGTGGCAGGACCTGACGACCACCCTGTCGCCGGTCTCGCGCGCCATGGCGGCGATCACCGGCGGCGCTCGGATCGCCGTGGTGGAGGCACCGCGGGGAGTCAACCGGCCGGGGCCGAACTACTTCCGCGTCGGCGATGAGAACACGGACTTCTACATGGATTGGCAACCCGTCCTGGCGCGGCTCGTGGTGCCGACCGGCGGCCGGGTCACGCTCGCGGCGGATGCCTTCCGGGGGCCAGGCGCGCCGCGGGCGGACCGGTTGGAGATCGTCGCGGCGGTCGATGGCCGGACCCAGGCGGTCGCGCCCGTCGCCGACGGTCCCATGAAGCTCCCGCTGCACATCG
>JAOPZD010000013.1 GCA_025964295.1 Conexibacter sp. | reverse complement strand
ACAGCGCGCGGACCTGCTGGGGCGGCAGCGCGGCGAGCATCGCCAGGCCGCTGGCGGTCACCGGCGCGGGGAGCCGGACGCCGACGTCGGTGACCAGGCTGGGGCGGCCGGGCGCGCGCTCCTCGATCACGTAGAGGACGTCGGTGCCGTGCAGCACCGCGAAGTGCCCGTTGTGCGTCGTGGCCGCGACCAGCTGGGCGAGCACGGTCTGGCCGATCCAGCGCAGCGGCTCCTGGCGCGTGTAGGCCGCGCCCAGCGCGAAGGCGGCGACGCCGAGGCCCCAGCGGCGCTCGTCGGCGAGGTGCACGACGAAGCCGCGGTCGCGCAGCGCCGCGAGCAGGTGGTAGGTCGTCGAGCGCGGGAGCCCGAGGTCGCGGCCGATCGCGGCGGCCGGCAGCGGCGCGACGTGGCGGGCGAGCAGCTCGAGCACGTCGAGGGCCTGCGTGGCGGCGGGGACGTTGGCCATGGGGTCGCTCGCAGTGTCTCAGGTGCCAGACAGAACGGCGGCGCCGTGCCTTGCGCGCGGGCGGCCGTCGTCCGAGACTCCCGCGCCATGGCCACCAACCCGCCCGCCCCGTCCTCGGAGCTGCGCTGCCGCGGCTGGCAGCAGGAGGCCGCGTTGCGGATGCTGGAGAACAACCTCCATCCCGACGTGGCCGAGAACCCGGCCGAGCTGGTGGTCTACGGCGGCATCGGCAAGGCCGCGCGCGACCACGCGTCGCTGGCGGCGATCAAGGACGTCCTGATGCGCCTCGGCGACGACGAGACGCTGCTCGTGCAGTCCGGCAAGCCGGTCGCGGTCTTCGAGACCCACGACCGCGCGCCGCGCGTGCTGATCGCCAACTCCAACCTCGTCGGCGACTGGGCCAACTGGGAGCACTTCCGCGAGCTCGACGCGGCCGGGTTGATGATGTACGGGCAGATGACCGCGGGGTCGTGGATCTACATCGGCTCCCAGGGCATCCTGCAGGGCACCTACGAGACGTTCGCGGCCGTCGCGCGCAAGCGCTTCGGCGGGTCGTTGGCCGGACGGCTGGTCGTGACCGCGGGCCTTGGCGGCATGGGCGGCGCGCAGCCGCTGGCGGTGACGATGAACGGCGGGGTCGCGCTGTGCATCGAGGTCGACCGCACGCGCATCGAGCGCCGCATCGAGACGGGGTACCTGGACGAGCGCGCCGGGTCGCTGGACGATGCGCTGGAGCGCTGCGCGGCGGCGGTGCGCGAGCGGCGCGCGCTGTCGATCGGGCTGCTCGGCAACGCGGCGGAGGTGCTCCCGGAGCTGGTGCGGCGCGGCGTCGCGGTCGACGTCGTCACCGACCAGACCAGCGCGCACGACCCGCTGATCGGCTACCTGCCGGCCGGGCTGACGATCGAGCAGGGCGACGTCCTGCGGTCCTCGGATCCGGAGGCGTACCTGCGCCGGGTGGGGGAGAGCGCCGTGGCGCACGTCGGCGCGATCCGCGCGCTGGCCGCCGCCGGGGCCGAGGCCTTCGACTACGGCAACGCGCTGCGCGGCCTGGCCGCCGCGCACGGCGATCGCGATGCCTTCGCCTACCCCGGCTTCGTCCCGGCCTACATCCGGCCGCTGTTCTGCGAGGGCAAGGGGCCGTTCCGGTGGGTCGCGCTGTCGGGCGACCCGGCCGACATCGCGGCGACCGACGCGGCGATCCTCGACCTCTTCGGCGACCAGGAGCACATCGCGCGCTGGATCGCCCTGGCCCAGGAGCACGTCAGGTTCCAGGGGTTGCCCGCGCGCATCTGCTGGCTCGGCGCGGGGGAGCGGCACCTGGCGGGACTGCGGTTCAACGAGATGGTGGCCAGCGGCGAGCTGCGCGCGCCGATCGTCATCGGCCGCGACCACCTCGACGCCGGCTCGGTCGCCTCCCCCGAGCGCGAGACCGAGGCGATGCGCGACGGCAGCGACGCGGTCGCCGACTGGCCGCTGCTCAACGCCATGATCAACGTCGCGACGGGCGCGTCGTGGGTGTCGATCCACCACGGCGGCGGCGTCGGGATGGGCAAGTCGATCCACGCGGGCCAGGTCGTGGTGGCCGATGGGACGGCGCTCGGCGCCGAGCGGGTGCGGCGGGTGCTGACGGTCGATCCGGGGATGGGCGTCGTGCGGCACGTCGACGCCGGCTACCCGGAGGCCGAGGCGGCGGCGCGGCGGCTGGGGCTGGACGTCCCGATGCTCGCGTCATGACGACGCTGACGGTGGGCGGGGCCGCGCAGGTGGTGCGGCCGCCCCAGGACGGGCTGGCCCACCTGCGGCTGGACCGCGCGGGCGAGCTCCGCGTCGCGCCGGGGTCGGTGGCGGTCGAGGGCGACCGCATCGTGGGGCTCTCGGAGGGCGGGGCCGGCGCCTCCGGCGGCGCGGCGCTCCACATCGACGCGCGCGGATGCGCGGTCGTCCCGGGCCTCGTCGACTGCCACACGCACCTGCCGTTCGCCGGCTGGCGCGCGGAGGAGTACGCGCTGAAGGTCGCGGGGCGCCCGTACGAGGAGATCGCGCGGGCGGGCGGCGGGATCGCCGCCTCCGCCCGGGCCTTCGCGGAGACGGGCGACGAGGAGCTGCTCGCCCAGGCCGGCGCGCTGGCCGTGGAGATGCTCGAGCACGGGACGACGACGTTCGAGACCAAGTCGGGCTACGGGCTGAGCGAGGCGGCCGAGCTGCGCGCGCTGGCGCTGGCCCGCACGCTCGCCGCGCGCGTCCCGCAGACCGTGCGCCACACCGCGCTGCTCGCCCACGCCGTCCCGCCCGGCCGCGACGCCGGTGAGTGGATGGACGCGGTCGCCGGGCTCGTGCCGCAGAGCGACGCCACCGCGCTGGACATCTACGTCGAGTCGGTCGCGTTCGGCCTGGAGGACCTCGAGCGCACGGGCCTGCTCGCGGCGGCGCACGGCCGCGACCTCCGCGCCCACGTCGAGCAGTTCTCGACGATGCGCTCGGTCCCGGTGGCGCTCGCCGCGGGCGCGCGCTCGGTCGACCACCTCGCCTGCCTGCACGCCGATGACG
>JAOPZD010000559.1 GCA_025964295.1 Conexibacter sp. | reverse complement strand
TGCTGATCGCCGGGATCGTCGGCTACTGGGCGTGGGACAACCTCGCGCTGTGGGCCGCCTTCCACGCGGTCGGCGAGACGCCCGGCGCGAGCGTGATCCTGCTCGCCTACCTGATCGGCCAGCTCGGCGGGCTGCTGCCGATCCCGGGCGGCATCGGCGGGATCGACGGCGGCCTGATCGGCACGTTCATCGTCTTCGGCGCCTCGCCGTCGGCGACGACCGCGGCCGTCCTGGCCTACCGCATCATCCTGTTCTGGATCCCGCTGATCCTCGGCGCGGTCGCGTTCCTCTCGCTGCGGCGCAGCATGGCCAAGCCGGCGGGCTTCATCCCCTGCGCGGACTAGACCGCGGCGTGTGCTTCCCGGTCAGCGGGCCGCTGCGCTGCACGATGAACGCGCGCGAGGCGATCGAGCTGGCCGCGGCGCCGCCGGACGTCCGCGAGCGGTTCTCCTGGCTGCCGATCGGCGAGCCGGTGGGCGAGCCGGTGCCCGAGTAGGCCGGACCGGCAGCGGTCAGCCCTTCAAATCGGAGCCTCGGAGGTCGATCATCGAGGTATGTCGGAGCTCATCGTCGCGCCGCTGAGGGTCAAGCGCGTCGGCCACCAGGGGGCCGGCCAGCTGGCGCCCGGCAACACGGTGGCGAGCTTCGAGGCCGCGCTGGACGCGGGCGTCGACGTCATCGAGTTCGACGTGCTCCGCCACCGCGGCCGGCTGGTCCTCGCCCACTCCTCGCTCGACGCGCGCCGGCGCCGCTGCCTGCCGCTCGCCGACGGGCTCGCCTGCCTGGCCGACCCGCGCTACGCGCACGTGACCTTCAACGTCGACCTCAAGCGCCCGGGCTACGAGGCGCCGACGGTCGCCGCGCTGCGCGCCGCGGGGCTGCTCGAGCGCTGCCTGTTCTCGAGCCAGTTCGCGCGCTGCCTGGACCGCGTCCGGCGGCTGGACCCCGGCGCGCGCGTCGGCATCAGCGTCGGCGGCTGGCTGTCGCGCCGCCGCCACCGCTGGAACCGGCGCGTGATCCAGCGCATCGAGGCCGCGATCCTGTCGGGCCGCTTCGACTGCCTGATGGCCCACCACCGCCTCGTCGACTCCGACCTCGTCGCGCGCATGACCGCCTCGGGCGGCGAGGTCTACGCCTGGACCGTCGACTCCCCCACCGTGCTCGAGCGCCTGCTGCTCACCGGCGTCGCGGGGATCACGACCAACGACCCGCGGCTGTTCACGGCGCGCCTGCTCACCGTGTGACCCCCGACGGCGCGCCGCCGGCGTCGCCGAACGGCTCGTCGCGCTCGCGCACCGCGGTCCGGAAGCCGGCGTCGGCCGCGCGCTGCTGGAACGCGTAGCCCTCCGCGGTGTGGCGGGCGATCCCGTCGAAGACCGTGCCCATGAGCTGCGTCGCCGGCAGGCCCTGGGCCAGCGTCTGCTGGTTGACCAGGAGCTTCATCATGCGCAGCTGGTTGAGCGGCATGCGGGCGATGCGCTCGGCGAGCGCGTCGGCGCGGGCGTCGAGCTCGGACGCCGGCGGCGCCTCGATCGCCAGGCCCCACTCCAGCGCCTCGGCGCCCGACAGGCAGTCGCCCGTGAACAGCAGGCGCTTGGCCCGCTGCGGGCCCAGGCGCGCCGCCCACAGCGAGGTCGTCGGCGAGCCCCAGACGCGCGCGGGCGGGTAGCCGATCTTGGCGTCCTCGGCGATCACCAGCAGGTCGCTGCACAGCGCGAGGTCGGTGCCGCCCGCGACGCAGAAGCCGTGCACCTTGCAGATCACCGGCGTCGTGGCCTCGAAGAGCGACATGAACGCGCGGACGTTGCGCGCCATCATCGCGTGGTCGACCAGCGGGTCCCACGTCGCCGACGGGTCGTGGTTGGCGGCCATGACCGCCGGGTCCAGCGGCGAGCCGGAGGGCGCGTCGTCGTCGTCCTGGTCAGCGCCGAGCCCCTCGGCCGAGTCGACCAGGTCATAGCCGCCGCAGAACCCCTTGCCGCTGCCGCTCAGCACGATCACGTGCACGTCGGGGTCGAGGTCGGCGCGCTCGACGCTCGCCGCCAGCTCGTCGATCAGCGTGCGCGTCAGGCCGTTGCCGCGCTCCGGGCGGTCCAGGGTGATCCGGGCGATGCGGTCGGCCGCCACATAGGTCATCGTCTCCATGGACGAACTTCTACCGCTGAGAGCGGGGACTCCGCCAGGGGCCATCCGATCCGTCGCCTAGGCTCGGTCGCCGCATGATGCCCGTCGCCGCGCTCACCGACCGCCGCCCGCTCCTCGGCCACCACCCCATCGGGGCGTCCACGGGCTTCCTGGTCGACGAGCGCGGGGACTGGCCGGCGCTGGCCGATGCGGCGGCGGCGCTCTCGCCGTTCACGGCCGAGCTGGCCGCGCTGTCGGAGGACGAGCTGCCGGGCCTGCTCTCCCACCTGGCGGGCGCGGGCGTGCCGTCGTTTCGCTACCTCAGCGTGCACGCGCCGTCCAAGGGCCTGCGGATGGCCGAGCCCAAGCTGGTGGACTCGCTGGCGCGCCTGCCCGCGTACGTCGACGCGATCGTCGTCCACCCCGACGTCATCGACGACCCGGGCGAGTACCGGCGCCTCGGCGCGCGCCTGGTCCTGGAGAACCTCGACACGCGCAAGGCCGGCGGGCGCACCGCCGACGAGCTGGCGCCCTACTTCGCCCAGCTCCCGGACGCCGGCCTGTGCCTCGACGTCGCCCACGCGCGCGACGTCGACCCGTCGATGGCCGGCGCCCACGCGCTGCTGGACCGCTTCGCCTCGCGCCTGCGCCACCTGCACGTCAGCTCGCTGGACGCCGACGGCCACCACGTCGCGCTGCGCGCCGCCGACGAGGACGCGTTCCGGCCCGTCCTGGGGCGCTGTCGCGACGTGCCGTGGATCCTGGAAGCGCCCCTCCTGTCGTCTTGAGCGACGCGGCCTCGGCGCTGGAGCGGCTGGCCGCGCACAGCGCGGACGGCTTCCCGCACCTGCTGGCCGCGCGCACGCACACCGACGCCGAGCTCGCGCGCCTACGGGCACGGTTCGCCCACGCGGACGCCGACCTGCCACCCGACGCCGCGGTGGTCCTCTTCGGCTCGTGGGGCCGGCGCGAGCTGACCGAGCACTCCGACGCCGACTGGCTGCTGCTGGTCGACGGGCCGCCCCGCGACGACCTCGACGCCGGCGCGGCGCTGGCGCAGGTCCGGGCGATCGTGGGCGCGGGCGAGGACGCGCGGCCCGGCCCCGGCGTGCAGGGCACGTTCGGCGTCGTGAGCTTCGGCCGCGACCTCGTCGAGCACATCGGGCTCGAGGACGACGCCAACCGCAACCTCACACAGCGGATGCTCCTGATGCTGGAGTCGGTGCCGGTCGTCGGCGACGACGTCCACCGGCGGGTGTGGGACCAGGTGCTGGAGCGCTACCTGTCCGAGAGCCGCACCGATCGCCGGCCGCCGCGCTTCTTCCTCAACGACGTCATGCGCTACTGGCGCACGATCGCCGTGGACTTCGCCGGCAAGCACCGCGACGACGACGCCAAGTGGGGCCTGCGCAACGCCAAGCTGCGCACGTCGCGCAAGCTGCTCTTCGCCGGCGGGCTGGTCCCGATCCTGCGCTGCCACGCGCTGCGCCACGGCGATGTCGGACCGTTCCTGGCCGCCCAGCTCGCGCTGCCGGCGACCGACCGCGTGGCCGACGCGTTCCTGGAGGCCGGCATCGTCGACGCCGGCGTGCGCTGCCTGGGCGCCTATGACCGCTGGACCGGGATGGTCGCCGACGCGGCGGTCCGCGACGAGCTGGCGGCCCTGGACCGCGAGACGGCGATGGGCTCGCCGACGTTCGTGGAGGTCCGGCGGCTGGCCGCCGAGCTGCAGAACGGCCTGCTGGCGCTGCTGTTCGAGACGTCGCTGGCGCCGGCCGTGCGCGAGTACGCGATCTTCTGACGCGGCCTACCGTGGAGGCATGACCTCCATCACCCCCCAGCAGCCGATCGGCTCGGGCTTCGGCGCGCGCACCACCGCCGCCGAGGTCCTGGACGGCATCGACCTCACCGGCCGGCTCGCCGTCGTGACCGGCGGCTACTCCGGCCTCGGGCTGGAGACCGTGCGCGCGCTGACCGGCGCGGGCGCGCAGGTCGTCGTCCCCGCGCGGCGCCCGGAGCACGCCGCCGAGGCGCTGGACGCCGAAGGGATCACCGCGGAGGTCGGCGCGCTAGACCTCGGCGACCTCGACAGCGTCCGCGCCTACGCGCGGTCGTTCCTGGACTCCGGCCGCGCGATCGACATCCTCATCAACAACGCCGCGATCATGGCGACCCCGGAGACGCGCGTCGGGCCGGGCTGGGAGGCGCAGTTCGCCACCAACCACCTCGGCCACTTCACGCTGACGAACCTCCTGTGGCCAGCGCTGACCGCGGCGGCCGGCGGCGCGCGCGTCGTCGCGCTCTCCTCCACCGGGCACAAGCGGTCGGGCGTCGTCTTCGACGACATCATGTTCGAGCACCGGCCGTATGAGAAGTGGGCGGCCTACGGCCAGGCCAAGACGGCCAACAGCCTCTTCGCCGTCCAGCTCGACGCGCTCGGCCAGGACGCGGGCGTCCGTGCCTTCGCCGCCCACCCCGGCGGGATCCTCACCCCGCTGCAGCGCCACCTCACCAAGCAGGAGATGGTGGACTTCGGCTGGATCGACGAGGACGGCAACCAGCTCGAGACGCGCTTCAAGACGCCCGAGCAGGGCGCGTCGACCTCGACGTGGGCGGCGACCTCGCCCCAGCTGGCCGGCCTGGGCGGCGTCTACTGCGAGGACGCCGACGTCGCGGCGCCGACCGACGTCGGCTCCGAGAGCGAGCGCGTGCGCGGCGTCGACGCCCACGCGGTCGACCGCGACGCCGCGGCGCGGCTGTGGACGGTCTCGGCGCAGCTGACCGGCGTCGACGCGTTCGCGGCGGCGGCGTAGACCCCCGGGGCACGGGCGGGAGCTACGATCCGCCCGTGCCCGAACGCCTCTTCTTCACGGCCTCCGACGCGGCCAACGCGCTGATCGCGAGCGACCCCATGGCCTTGCTCGTCGGCTTCGTCCTCGACCAGCAGGTCACCGTCCAGAAGGCGTTCACCGGCCCGCTGGCGATCCAGGAGCGGCTCGGCTCGCTCGACGCCGCCACGCTCGCCGGCGCCGACCTCGAGGCCGTCTTCCGGATCAAGCCGGCCGTCCACCGCTTCCCCGGCGCGATGGCCCGGCGCGTCCACGACCTCGCGGTGTTCATCCGCGACGCCTACGACGGCGACGCGGCGCGCGTCTGGACCGACGCGGCCGACGCCGACCAGCTGCGCGCCAACCTCGCGGCGCTGCCCGGCTTCGGCGAGATGAAGATCAAGGCCTTGGGGTCGGTCCTGGCCAAGCGCTACGGCGTCGCCGCCGCGCAGCCGCTGGTGCCGTGGCACCCGACGCTGGGCGACGTCGACTCCGCCCAAGCGCTGGAGGACTACCAGGCGCTCAAGAAGGTCCACAAGCAGGAGTGGACGCGGGCCAAGGCGCCGAGCGCCTGATGCGCGTCGCGACGCACCCCGGCAACTTCCACGCCGACGACGTCTTCGCGATCGCGGCGCTGCGGCTGGCCGCGGCGGCCGACGGCGCCGAGCCCGTCGCGGTCGTGCGCACGCGCGACGAGGCGCTGCAGGCGGCGGCCGACGCGCGCGTCGACGTCGGCGGCCGCGACGACCCGGCCACCGGCGACTTCGACCACCATCAGAAGGGCGGTGCCGGCGAGCGGCCCAACGGCATCCGCTACGCGAGCTTCGGCCTGGTGTGGCGTCACGTCGGCGCGGGCGTGGCGGGCAGCGCGGAGGCGGCGGCGGCGATCGACGAGCGCCTCGTCCAGGGCGTCGACGCCAACGACACCGGCCAGACGATCGCCGAGTCGCTCGTCGGCGACATCCGGCCGATGAGCGTCAGCGGCGTGATCGCGGCGCTCAACCCGTCCTGGGACGAGGAGCTCACGCCCGAGCAGGAGGACGCCCGCTTCGACGAGGCCGTCGCGCTGGCGGCCGGGATCCTCGAGCGCCAGGTCGCGGGCGCGGCCGCCTTCCAGCGCGCGCGCCGGCTCGTCGTCGACGCGATCGGCCGCGCCGAGGACCCGCGGATCATCGAGCTCGACCGCAACATGCCGTGGCGCGAGACGGTGGTCAGCGGCGCGCCGGAAGCGCTCCTGGTCATGTACCCCAAGTCGGACGGCTGGGGGCTGCAGGCGGTGCCCGTCGCGGCGGGGTCGTTCGACAACCGCCTCGACCTGCCCGCCGACTGGGCCGGCCTCAGCGGCGCCGAGCTGGCCGCCGCGACCGGCGTGGACGACGCGATCTTCGCCCACGCCGCCCGCTTCTACGCCTCGGCGGGATCGCGCGAGGGCGTCAGCGCGCTCGCCCGGCTGGCGCTCGCGCA
>JAOPZD010000641.1 GCA_025964295.1 Conexibacter sp. | reverse complement strand
TTCTTGGCGGCGCCGGCGAGCTCGACGCCGACCGTGTCGGACGACGGCTCGGCGTAGAGGCGCGCCTTGGTCAGCAGGTCGGTCAGCTGGCGGCGGAAGCCGCGGTCGGCGGAGGCCACGACCAGCGCGGCGCCATGGTCGAGGGCGTCGGCCGCGTGGGCGGGGCCGCCGAGGCTGGCGATCGCCCGGACGCTGGAGCGCTCGGCGACGTAGCCGCTGGGCAGCGCGCCGTGCGGGGCGACGAGGCCCTTGGAGGCGAGCAGGAGGCCGGCCCGGTTGGGGATCGCGGCGCCGTGGGCGGCCATCACCTCGGGCAGCGCGCGGGCGGGGACGGCCAGGACGACGAGGTCGTGCCGGCCGAGCTCGAGGTCGGCGCAGCGGACGATGGTGATGGCGTCGGGCAGCGGCTCGCCGGGGAGGTAGCGCTCGTTGACGCGGGTGGCGGCGAGCGTGTCGGCCTGAGCGCCGGTGCGGGTCGCGAGATCGACCTCGACCCCGGCGCGCGCCAGGGCGACCGCGAGGCCGGTGCCCCACGAGCCGGCGCCGATGACGGCGGCGCGGCGGATCGGCGGCAGGCCGCCGAGCCACTCCCACTGCAGCATCACGCAGGGCCAGATCCGATCGGTGACGGCGCCCGCGAGCTCCGCGGAGGGCTTGTCGACCCGCGGGAAGCGCAGCGGCGCGCCGGCGCGGATCGCGACCTTGTGCGGGCGGATGCGCCAGCCCTTGCGGATCGCCTCGGTGCCGATGACGGCGACCGGGATGACGGGCGCGCCGGTCTCCAGCGCGAGCCGGCCGACGCCGCGCTTGGGCGTGCCCAGCGTGCCGGGGCGGATGCGCGTGCCCTCGGGGAAGATCAGGACGGAGTCGCCGCGCTCGAGGATCTCGCGCGCGGTGCCCATCGCGTCCTCGTCGGCCGCGCCGCGGTCGATCGGGAACGCGCCGAGGCTGTTGAGGAACCACGCCGTCAGCGGCTTGGCGAACAGCTCCTTCTTGGCCACGTAGTACAGCGGTCGCCGCGACATGCAGGCGATCACGAACGGGTCCAGGAACGACCGGTGGTTGGCGGCGAAGATGACCGGGCCGTCGGCGGGGATGTGCTCGCGCCCGATCCGCGACATCCGGAAGTAGAGGTGGAAGAACGGCTGGAACAGGGCCCGGACGATCCAGTACACGAACGGGTTGACGCCCTTGTTGCGCGCGCGGGCCAGGTGGCGGTTGCTCTCCATCGGTAACTGGCGTACACCCGCGGGTGGACGGGGGTTACAGTGGCGGCCATGGCGATCGACCGCACCCGCACCGCCCGTGGAGCCCTGGCCGGAGCGGTCGCGGCGGGAGCGTGGGCGCTGCAGCAGCCGCTGGACCAGCGGGTCTTCGGCGTGCGCTACGACGACACCGAGCTGCTGGGCAAGGCGGTGACGCGGGGCCGGCTGTGGCCGGTCGCGGGGGTCGCCCTGCACCTGGCCAACGGCGCGGTGTTCGGCGCCGTCTACGCGGGCGTGTCGCGGCGCGTGCCGCTGCCCTCGTGGTCGCGCGGCCCGGCCGCCGGCCTCGGCGAGCACCTGGCGTCCTGGCCGCTGGTGCTGCTGACCGATCGCTTCCACCCCGCCCGCGACGAGCTGCCGACGCTCGGGACGAGCGCCGCCGCCTTCGCCCAGGCGACCTGGCGCCACCTGCTCTTCGGCGTCGTCCTCGGCGAGCTCGAGCGTCGCCTCAACGACGAGCCCGACGACGAGCTGCCCTCCTACGAGCACGTCGTGTCCACCAACGGCCACGGCAACATCGAGCACGCCATCACGGGCGCGGCCTAGACTCCGGCGCGGTGCCGGGGTAGCTCAGCTGGTAGAGCAACTGATTTGTAATCAGTAGGTCAGGGGTTCGAATCCCCTCCTCGGCTCTCCGCTCGGGCGGGGGCGAGTTTCCGTCCGACTCGACCTATGGCCCTCATGGGGCCATTCCTCGAGTCAGACCGGCAGATCGCAGCCCTCGCGGCGCGTCAGGAAGGTGTGGTGACGCATGCGCAGCTGCGCGAGCTGGGCCTCACGCAGAAGGCGATCCAGCATCGAAGGGACATCGGGTGGCTGATCGACCTGCACCGGAAGGTCTACGCCGTCGGGCATGAGCGGCTGAGCGCGACCGGCCGGAGGCTCGCCGCCGTCTGGGCTTATGGGCCGAAGGCGGCGCTCAGCCACCGCAGCGCCGGGGCGGCGTGGAACGTCCGCGCGTCGGGCGGAGCGAACGTCGACGTGACCGTGCCCGCGGCATCGGCGGTGGAGCGTCCCGGCACGCGCCTGCACGTGACGTCGCGGCCGCTGGAGGTGACGCGCCTGGGCCTGCTCCCCGTCACGACGCCCGCGCGGACGCTGCTCGATCTCGCCGGCGTCCTGGCGCCGCAGTACGTCGCGGCCGCGGTGGGCCAGGCGGACGTCCTCGGGCTGTTCGACCTCCGGGCGATCGACGCCGTGCTCGCCGCCCACCTGCGGCATCCGGGGCGCAAGCGGTTGGCGGCCGTGCTCGAGACGCTGAGACGGACCGAGGTCACGCTGACGCTGAGCGAGCTGGAGGACCGCTTCCGCGCCCTGTGCGCCGCGGCCGGTCTCCCGCAGCCCGCCACGAACGCCCGGCCGCTCGGCTTCCGCGTCGACTTCCTCTGGCCGCGGTCGCGGCTGGTCGTGGAGACCGACGGGTGGCGCTTCCACCGGACGCGCGCCGCGTTCGAGGAGGACCGTGCGCGCGACCAGGCGGTGGTCGCCGCCGGGTTCCGGGTCGTGCGGTTCACGCACCGCCAGGTCGTCGAGGGTCCGGACGACGTGGCCGCGAAGCTGTCGGCACTGCTCATGGGATAGGACTGGTGGGGGTCAGTGGGTTGCTGGCGACGTCGGTGGTCCTGTGCTTCACGCGGCAGGTCGGGTTGAGCGGCGCGCAGGTCGGGATCGGGTTGACGGTGGGTGGGGCGCTCGGGCTGCTGGTCGGCGTGCCGGTCGGACATGTGGCGGATCGGCGGGGGCCGCGGGAGGTGCTGGTCGCGTTGATGGTGGGCGTGGCCGTGGCGACGTTGTCGTATGCCTTCGTGCGGTCCTACGTCGCGTTCTGGCCGCGGTGTGCGTGGTCGTGACGGTCGGGCAGGCGTCGAGCGCGGTGCGGCAGGGCTGCTGGCGCAGGTGCTGCCGGTGCAGGACCGGGTCGCGGCGCGGGCGTTCCTGCGCGCGGTGACCAACGTCGGGTTCGCGATCGGATCCGGGATCGCGGATCGGGATCCTGGTCGACACGGCCGGCGCGTACGAGGCGCAGATCGCCGGCGACGCGGTGACGTTCGCCGTCGCGGCGGTGCTCCTCCTGCGGCTGCCGACGGTCCCGCCGCAGGAGGCGGCGGCCGAGGGGCCGCGGCTGGTCGTGCTGCGCGATCGCCGCTACCTCGCGGTCTGCGGCTGTGGGTGCAGGGCCACACGGCCGCGCCGCGCGCGATCGTCGCGGTCATCTTCATCGTCAACTGCGTGATCGTCGTGCTGTTCAGCGTCCGGTTCGCGCGCGGGAGCGACACGGTGCCGGGCGCGGCCCGGGCGGGCGCGCACGCCGGGGTGCTGCTCGCGATCTCGTGCGTCGTTTTCGCGCTGGCCGACGGCCCCGCCGCGACAGTCGCCGCGATCGTCCTGATCGTCGCCGCGGTGATCCAGGTCGGCGGTGAGATGGCGCAGGCCGCCAGCGGCTGGGGCCTCGGCTTCGGCCTGGCCCCGGACCACGCCCGAGGCCAATACCAAGGCGCGGCGTCGACCGCGGTGGCGATCGCGATGATGGCCGGCCCCGCCCTGATGGCCGGCGTGACCAGCGCCGGGACCGTGGGCTGGCTGATCTACGGCGCGGTGTTCCTCGTCGCCGGCTTCGCGACGATCCCGGTCGCCCGCTGGGCGCTGGCCGGCCGCGAGGCGGCGGACGCCGAGGCGGCCGCCGCCGCTTGAGCTACAGCCGGTCGCGCCAGGTCACGGCGGCCGAGGCGACCTGTGCCAGCGCTTCCTCCAGCTTGAAGCGGTTGTCGCTCCGCCGCGCGACGCCGAGCGCCTTGAGCGCGTCGGCCAGCAGCGCCGGGCCGGCCGGGCCGTCGGAGCGCAGCTCCTCCAGCTCGGAGGCCGTGAGCTTGCGCGGGGCGCCGGTGGCCGCCACGGCGACCTCGGCGTACTCGCGCTCCGCCTTCGCGGCGCGGGACTCGGCGCGGGTGGCGGCGTCCTCGGCGGCGACCGCGCGGGCGAGCGCCTCGTTGACGACGACCTGCTCGGGCGCG
>JAOPZD010000556.1 GCA_025964295.1 Conexibacter sp. | reverse complement strand
GACCGCGCGGTCGCGGTCGCGGTCGGCCAGCGCCCGGGCGATGTCGTCGAGGACCTCGGCCAGCTCGCGCAGGACCGGCGCGGCCTCGCGGCGGACCAAGGCCATGGCGTCGATCGGCGCGACGATGAAGTTCAGCAGCAGCGCGACGCCGCAGCCGATCAGCGCGTCGGCCGCGCGCGTGAACGACAGCCCGTTGGTCGGCGGCTGCAGCGTGACGACGAGGATCGCCGAGACCGCCGCCTGGGTCACCAGCAGCGGGCCGCCGCCGAGGAAGACCGCGACCGCGGTCGCGAGGAAGACGATCCCGATCAGCTGCGGCACCCCCGAGCCGACCTCGAGCACCAGCACGTCGGCCAGCGCGATCCCCAGCGGCACGCCGATCGACAGCTCGATCGCGCGGTTCAGCCGCGAGCCGACGGTCAGGCCGAGCGTGATGATCGCCGCGACCGGGGCGAAGAACGCGCCGGTCTGGCCGAAGAGCTCCTTGGCGATCAGCCACGCGGCGCCGGCGGCGACTGCGCCCATCAGGAGCGTGGGGGCCAGGCGCCGCAGCCGCGCGACGCGGTCGTGCCACGTGACGCGCGAGCGCTCCGCCGCTGCCTCGATCACCTCGCGCGAGCTCACCCAGGGCTCCTACCCATGGCGCGCGCGTCCCACCGCGGACACCCTCCCGGAGGCGCCGTTTCCGGCCGCCGCGACGGCGGGGACGCTTGATGCACACCACTGCGAAGGACGAGCCTCGGCGCCATACCCCCCGCCATCGTCCTCGCCCGCGGGCCCACCCCAGGCGGAAACGGCGTGGGCCCGCTCCTCGACACGCGCCCGGTCCTCACGACCGGGCGCGTCTCGTTTTCCGGGACCTCGTCGCACCGTCTTTGGAGGACTCCGCGTCCGGGGCGTCGAAAGACCGGTCGCCCATGAAGAGGACGTCCGCGACCATCACCGCCCCGCCGCACGAGGCGCGTGGCCACCAGACCCTTTCCGCCTACATCCAGGCGCGATTCGACGAGTTCTCGCGTTCCCAGAAGGACGTGGCGCAGTACATCGTCGATCACCTGGACGAGGTCGCGTTCCAGACGGCGGAGGAGCTCGCGCGGCGCGCGAACACCTCCAGCTCGACGGTCGTGCGCTTCTCGCAGGCGCTGGGCTTCGAAGGCTTCCCCGAGCTGCAGCACTCCGCGCGGGAGGAGTACCGCCGCAAGGTCGCGTCGGGCAACGCCGGCGGCAACGCGACGACGTCGCCGGAGCCGCTGTTCTCGCTCGACCAGAACGAGTTCGAGACCGCGATCGCCGCGGACTACAACAACGTCGAGGAGACGGCGCGGCGCGTGTCGCGCTCCGACGTGGAGGCCGCGATCGACGCGATCGCCTCGGCCGACCGCGTCCTGGTCTGCGGCACCGACCAGATGGCCTTCTTCGCCTCCTACTTCCGTCACCTCCTGATGCTGCTGGACCTGCGCGCGGAGATCGTCGCGTCGCCGTCGCAGGAGGCGCTGTCGCGGCTGGGCCGGATCGACGAGGGCACGCTGGTGATCGGCCTGAGCGCCGGGCGCCCGCACCCGCTCGTCGTGCGCGCCATGAAGCTCGCGCGCCACCGCAAGGCGCCGACGCTCGCGGTCGTCGACGCGACGCTGAGCGAGGTGGCCAAGCTCGCGCAGATCAAGCTGTACTACTCGAGCAACTCGCCGGCCTACGTCCGCTCGCACACCGCGCTGCTGTCGACGATCCAGGCGCTGGCCTACGGCGTGTACTCGCGCGACGCCGAGCAGTACGCGGACCGCATCAAGGCCTTCAGGCTGAAGTAGCGCGCGCGGCGCGAGCCGCGGGCCAACCCCGGTTGGCCCGGACTTGGCCCGCTCTCCGTTCGCCAGGCTGGCCAGGACGTGGGGCCAAGTTCGGGACGCGGTGACGGGTCCGTCGCGCTAGATTGGCTTGCTATGCGCGACGAAGCGACGTTCCGGGTCAAGGCCGGGCTGGCCGAGATGCTCAAGGGCGGCGTCATCATGGACGTCGTCGATGCCGAGCAGGCGAAGCTCGCCGAGGACGCCGGCGCGGCCGCCGTCATGGCGCTCGAGCGGGTCCCGTCCGACATCCGCCGCGACGGCGGCGTGGCCCGGATGAGCGACCCCGCGATGATCAAGGGCATCCAGGAGGCCGTGACGATCCCGGTCATGGCCAAGGCCCGCATCGGCCACTTCGCCGAGGCCCAGGTGCTCGAGGCGCTCGAGGTCGACTACATCGACGAGTCCGAGGTCCTGACGCCGGCCGACGAGGCCCACCACATCGACAAGTGGGCGTTCCGGATCCCGTTCGTCTGCGGCGCGACGAACCTCGGCGAGGCGCTGCGGCGCATCGGCGAGGGCGCGGCGATGATCCGCTCCAAGGGCGAGGCCGGGACCGGCGACGTCGTCGAGGCCGTCCGCCACATGCGGTCGATCCGCGGCGAGATCCGCCGTCTCGGGACGCTCGACGAGACCGAGCTGTTCGTCGCCGCGAAGGAGCTGCAGGCGCCCTACGACATCGTCCGCGAGGTCGCCCAGAACGGCAAGCTGCCCGTGCCGCTGTTCAGCGCCGGCGGCATCGCGACCCCCGCCGACGCCTCGCTGATGATGCAGCTCGGCGCCGAGTCGGTCTTCGTCGGCTCCGGGATCTTCAAGTCGTCCAACCCCGAGGCGATGGCCCGCGCCGTCGTCGAGGCGACCACGCACTTCGCCGACGCCGAGCGCGTCGCGGCGGCGTCGACGGGCCTCGGCGCGGCGATGGCGTCGCTCGAGGCGCGCAAGCTGGACGAGTCGCAAGTGCTGGCCAACCGCGGCTGGTAGCGCGTTGGCGGTCCCGCTCATCGGCGTCCTGGCGCTCCAGGGCGGGTTCGACGCGCACCTGAAGCTGCTGCGCGACCTCGGCGCCGACGTGCGCGAGGTCCGCGTGCCCGCCGACCTCGACGGGCTCGACGGGCTCGTGATCCCCGGCGGCGAGTCGACGACGATGACGCTCGGGATCGCCCGCGAGGGGCTCGCCGAGCCGCTGGCCGAGGTCGTCCGCGGCGGCGTGCCCGTGCTCGGCACCTGCGCCGGGCTGATCATGCTCGACCGCGACCACCTCGGGCTGATGGACATCACCGCCAAGCGCAACGCGTTCGGCCGCCAGATCCGCTCCTTCGAGGCCGACCTCGACTTCCCCGACCTCGACGAGCCCGTCCACGCGGTCTTCATCCGCGCGCCCTGGATCGCCGACCACGGCCCCGCCGTCGAGATCCTCGCCTCCGTCGACGGCCACCCGATCGCGGCCCGCGAAGGCGACATCACCGTCGTCGCCTTCCACCCCGAGCTCTCCGGCGAGCGCCGCCTCCACGAGCAGTTCCTCGACCGCGTCCGCACCCGCGTCGCGGCGCGGTGAGCGCATGGCCGACGGCGACGAGGCGTTTCGGGAGCTGAGCGAGCGGTTGCTGGCCGAGGATCGCGAGATCGAGGTCAAGCGGGCGTTCAGCTCGCCAGGGCTGCGGTACAAGGACAGGATCTTCGCGATGCACGTGCGGGGCGACCTGGTGGTCAAGCTCGCGGAGGGGCGGTGCGAGGAGCTGGCGTCCGATGGTGCGGCGCGGCCGTTCGAGGTCGGCCGCCGCGTCATGCGGGAGTGGGTCGTGATCGGGCCCGAGCGCGAGTTCGAGTGGGACGCGCTGGCCGACGAAGCGCTGGCCTACGCGCGCAGCGCGCCGGCGACCAGGCGGCCGTAGCGGCGCCAGGTCGCGGGGTCGCGCTCGCCGGCGTCGCGCAGGACCTGCGACATGCCGGTGAACAGGATGCGGAGGTCCTCGGCCGTCGCGTCGGGCCGCAGCGCGCCGGCGGCGCGGGCGCGGTCGATCAGCGCCTCGAAGGCGGCGATCATCGTCGCGCGCGCGGCGTCGAGCTCGGGGAGATGGATGTCGGCGGCGAGGCTGCCCGCCACCGCGCCGTCGGTCGCCTGCTCCTCGGCGATGTGCACGATCAGCTCCTCGAACGCGCGGCCCGCGTCGTCGCGGGTCAGCGCGTGCGTCACCTGCTCGGTGATCCACTCCAGCCGCTCGCGCGCCACGGCGGCGACGAGGTGCTCCTTGGACGGGAAGCTGCGGTAGACCGTGGCCTTGCCGACCCCCGCGCGCGCGGCGATCTCCGGGATCCCGGCCTCCAGGCCCTTGAGGGCGAAGACCTCGGCGGCGGCCTCGATGACCCGCTCGCGGTTGCGCAGCGCGTCGGCGCGGCGGGGCCGCCCGGGCGGCGTGGCGACCAGCGGCATCGCGGGTCAGCGCTCCGTCGCGTAGGCGGGGTCGGGCAGCGGCGCGGCGGCGCCCATCTCGGCGGCGACCGAGAGGTGCTCGTGGCCGCCGTCGGTCGGGATCAGCAGCGCGGCCAGCGCCGCCACCAGCGCCACGGCGCCGCTGATGATGAACGCCGCGGTGTAGCCGCTGTCGGAGGGCAGCCCGGTCGAGGCCAGGACGCTGCCCGCGAGGATCGCCGCGGTGACCTGCGAGCCCAGCGACGAGCCGACCGACCGCACGACCGCGTTGAAGCCCGTGGCCTGGCCGGTCTGCTCCGGCGGGACCGCGTCGACGATCAGGTTGGGCATCGCCGCGTAGGCCAGGCCGATGCCGATCGAGGCGATGGTGTTGAAGATCAGGATCTCGGCCTGCGAGCCGTGCAGGAAGCCCATCAGCACGAGGCCGATCGCGGTCGCCAGGCCCCCGAGCGTCAGCGGCACCTTGTTGCCCGCCCGCGCGCCGAGGATCCCCGACACCGGCCCGACGAACAGCATCGCCAGCGCGGAGGGCAGCATCAGCACGCCGGCCGCGGTGGCCGACAGGCCGAAGCCGTAGCCGGTCGACTTCGGCGCCTCGGCCAGCTGCGGGATCAAGATGTAGGTGCCGAACATGCCGAAGCCGACGAGCACCGTCGCGACGTTGGTCATCAGCACGGGCGGGCGGCGCAGGGTCGCGATGTCGGCCATCGGCTCGGCCGTGCGCTTCTGCAGCGCCACCCAGCCGGCGAGGATCGCGATCCCGACCACGACGAGCGCGATGACGCGGGCCGAGCCCCAGCCCCAGACGTTGGCGCGCGCGATGCCGACCATCGGCAGCACGAGCCCGACCCCGAGGACGGCGGCGCCGCGCAGGTCGACCTTGCCCGGCGTGCGGACCGGCGACTCGGGGATGCACAGCTCGATCGCGACGGCCGCCGCGGCCGACATGATCGCGCTGAGCCAGAAGATGTCGTGGTAGTTGGCGTGGTCGACGATCAGCCCGCCGATGACCAGGCCGACGCCGCCGCCGATCCCCAGCGTCGCCGAGATCAGCCCGATCGACTGGCCGACGCGCTCGCGCGGGAACTCGTCGCGGATGATCCCGAAGCACAGCGGGAAGATGCCGCCGCCGACGCCCTGCAGGACGCGCCCGGCGACGACCGTCCCGAGCGAGGACCCGAGCGCCGCGACGACCGAGCCCGCGGCGAAGAAGCCGAGCGACACCACCAGCAGCCGGCGCTTGCCGAACATGTCGCCCAGGCGGCCGAACAGCGGCGTGAAGACGGCGGCCGCCAGCAGGTAGCCGGTCAGCGTCCACGCGACGCCCGAGGCGTCGGTGTTCAGCTCCTCCTTGAGCACCCCGAGCGCGGGGATCAGCGTCGTCTGGGCGAGCGCGAAGGCGAGCGCGGCGGTGCTCAGGATGAGCAGGCTGCGCATGGGCGTGGGGCGAGCGGTGGGGAGCTGGGGCATAACCGGACCTTGGGGTCCGGAAGCCTAGCGCGAAGTGGACTCGGGAGTCCGGTTGGCCGCGGCGGGCGCGGGCGGGGCGGACGACACCGCGCGCTCGGTCACCACCAGCGGCTCGACGAAGTGCAGCAGGTAGTCCGGGCCGCCCGCGCGCGTGCCGGTCCCCGACAGGCGGTTGCCGCCGAACGGCTGGCGCCCGACCACGGCCCCGGTGATCGCCCGGTTGACGTACAGGTTGCCCACCGGCGTGCACGCGACGACCTGCTCGACGGTCGCGGGGTCGCGGCAGAACAGGCCGCCGGTCAGCGCGTAGGGCAGCGCGTCGATCCGGTCGCACGCCTCGTCGACCGACGCCACGCGCTCGACGGTCAGCAGCGGGCCGAGCACCTCCTCGCGCAGGACGGGCGCCTGCGGGTCGACGTCGGCGACGACGATCGGCGGGCAGTACCAGCCGCGCTCGGGCCGCTCCTGAGGGAGGCGATGGGCGACCACGCGGCCGCTGGCCGCCGCGCTCTGGGCGTAGCGCGCGACGCGCTCCTGGGCGCCGCGGCGGATGACCGGGCCGACGTCGGTGGCGAAGTCCTGCGGCGGCCCGACGACCAGCGCGTCGACGGTGGCGGCTTGGCGCTCGACGAGGTCGCCGGCGACCGC
>JAOPZD010000485.1 GCA_025964295.1 Conexibacter sp. | reverse complement strand
CCGCTGCGGCCCGACCCCGGCGGCCTGCCCAGCTGGCCGGCCGAGCCGCTGTACGACCAGCTCGCCGGAGGCCGCGCCGCGCTGGGCGGCGTCGCCTTCGAGGCGTGCGAGGCCGGCCCGGACGCGACGGAGCACACGCTGCGCGTCGGCGAGGACTTCGACGACGTCGTGCTCGGGATCTCGGTCGCCTCGCTGCCGCCGATCACCCGGGGCCTCGCCGCCGCCGACCCGCGCTTCGCCCAGATGCTCGAGCACGCCACGACCGTCGCCACGCAGGCCCTGCAGGTCTGGATGACCAGGACGCCCGAGCAGCTCTGCGCCGACAACCCGCCCGGGATGGTCTCCGGCGCCTACCTCCCCGCGCTGGACACGTTGTGCGACATGTCGCACCTGCTGCCGCGCGAGGGCTGGCCGGCGGCCGACGGCGTGGTCGCGCTCGGCTACCTCTGCGGCACCATGGAGCAGCCGCCGGACGACACCCAGCAGGCCGCCGACGAGCGCGCGCTCGCCTCCGGCCTGGAGCACCTGCGCGACCGGGCGCTGGTGCTGTGGCCGGGCGCCGAGGCCCCGGCCGGCGGCGGGGCGTTCGACTGGGACCTGCTCTACGACGGGTCCGGCGCGACCGGCGAGGACCGCGTCCGCGCCCAGTACTGGCGGGCCAACATCTTCGGCAGCGAGCGCTACGTCCTGACCCCGCCCGGCTCGATCGAGCACCGGATGCGCCCGGGCGAGGCGGCGCCGGCCAACCTCGCGCTGGCCGGCGACTGGACGCGCAACGGCATCTGCGGCGGCAGCGTCGAGGCCGCCGTGACGTCGGGCCGGCTCGCGGCCAAGCACCTGAGCGGGAGCCCCGCGGTGGTCCCCGGAACCGAAGGCTGGCTGGAGAGCGACTGACCCATGACCGAACCCGCGCCCGACCTCCCCGACTACGTCGAGTACGGCGGCCTGGCCGTCGCGCCCGGCCCGCTGCAGTGCGACGACACCACGTTGTACGTCTTCGGCCTGCAGGCCGACCACGCCAAGCTCGACGCGCTCTGCCGGCGCGTCTTCGCCGCGCCCACCGGCGGCGAGGTGGACTACCGGCCGCTGGGCGACAACGTGATCGTGACCTTCGGCGTCGTCGGCGCGATCCGCCCGACGCTCGAGCCGTGGCACTCGATGGGCGCGGTGCGCGAGCCGCAGGTCGGGTTCTGGATCCCGGTCGCGCGCGTCAAGCACGACGGCGAGAAGCTCGTCGGCCAGGACTTCGGGATGTTCTGCGCGGCGATGATGCTCGACAACCCGATCTCGCTGCTCAGCGGCCGCGAGGACTACGGCTACCCCAAGACGATGGGCTGGTCGACGATGCCGGGCGACGACGGGGCCGGCGGGCCGGGCGCCCCGCTGACGCTCGACGTCTTCGGCATGAACTTCGGCGCCGGCGAGGCGCCGGAGCGCCGCCGGCTGATGGAGCTGGCGCCCGCGGGCGACGAGCTGTCGGAGGCCGAGCTGGCCGTCGGCGACGTCCTCAAGCTCGGCGAGTGGATCAAGGACGTGCTCTTCGACCAGCCGCAGGTCGACCTCGGCCTGCACTTCGCCTACGAGTTCGGCAAGGCGCTGCACGACCACAAGGTCAACCAGGTGTTCCTCAAGCAGATCCGCGCGACCGAGGACGGCCGCCGGGCCGACATCCAGCAGGTCGTCGTGGCGCCCGCGGTGACCAAGGACATCAAGGTGACCCAGCTGCGCCACGACTACGACCTGACGCTCCAGCACCTCGACAGCCACCCGCTGACCGAGGAGCTCGGGATCGTCCCCGAGCAGCGCGTGACGCTGGCGCTGCGGATGCACTTCGACTTCCTCATCGAGGCGGGCCAGGTGCGCTGGAGCGCACCCGGCACCACCAACGGATGAGGCGGCGGCGCTAGCGCTTCAGCGCGACCGTCCGGCTCGCCGTCGCTCCGCCGCTGTTGACCGTGACCGTCGCGGTCACGCGGCCGTGGCGCAGCGCCTTGCGGATCGCCGCCTTGGCCTTGGCCGAGAAGCGCAGCTTCAGCGTCGCGGCCTTCCCCGCCTTGACCGGCGCCGACGCGGACGCCGCGTAGGTCGCGCGCCCCGCCTTGACGCGGACGGTCGCCGAGCAGCGGCCGGCGGCGCTCGCGGTGCAGGTGACCTTCAGCGTGCCGCCGGCGGTGAAGCGCTGCGTCGCGGCGCCGCCGGCCTTGACCGTCGTCGCGGCGGGCTTGCGCGTGACGACCGGCGCCGGAGCGGGCGCGGGCGTCGGCTTCGGGGTCCCCGCGTCGCCGCCCGTGCCCGCCGGCAGGTAGCGGCTGGTGGCCGGATCGGCCGGGCCCCAGTCGGGCTGCGAGCCGCCGGGCACGATCAGCCGCTCGTCGCCCGCCGTGGCGCAGCCGAGGCTGCCCGGGTAGTCGGTGGGGTTGGGGTCCAGGCGGGTGAACGTGATCTCGTAGATGCCGTCGTCGTTCTGGTAGGCGACCGTGCTGGAGTCCGGCGACCAGCTCGGGTCGGCGTAGTGCTTGCCCGCCGGCGTCATCCGGCAGCCGTACTTGGCGGCCGGCGGGATGCCGGTCTTGACGTCGCCGTCCACCGCCCAGAAGGCGACGGTCTGGTTGGCGTCGTAGCTGAACGTCGTCGCGAGCTTCTTGCCGTCGCGGCTGATCTCGCCGTCGCCGGTGTCCTGGCTGTGGTTGAACCAGTTCTGATGGCTGTAGTCGACGCCATCGTCGAGGTCGTCGAAGTTGACCTGGCTGCCGGCGCCGCCGAAGTTCACGACGCGGGAGTTGGTGACCCACTCGGCGTCGCTGACGCTGTAGTCGTTGCCCCAGCGCTCGATCGGCGTCGCGTTGGGCGTGGCGTTGGCGTCGGTGAAGAAGGAGGACCGCTGGATCGTGCCGCAGGTCGAGGCGACCGGGCAGGAGCTGGCGATGTAGGAGTAAGCGATCTTCGAGCCGTCGGGGGAGAACGACAGGGCCACCGGGCGCGGGGCGAACGTGCCGCCGTCGCCGGAGTGGGCGGTCGGCGTCTGGATCGTCCGCAGCTGGCGGCCGTCCTTGGCCATGACGACGATCGGACCCGTGCCCTGGACGGCGGCGATCGTGCCGTCGTCGGCCTGGGTCGGCGAGTGCCACTGGCCGCCGTCGGTGAGCTGGACGCGGCCGGTGCCGTCGCCGTTCATGGTCCAGACGTTGCCGTGGTCGACGTAGACGATGGAGTCGGCGCTCGCCGCCGGGGCGGCGATGGCCAGCGCGGCGCCGGCCAGCAGGACGGCGTTCCTGGCCTGGGGAGCGAGAGGGAGGTGCATGGCGATCACCCTGCCGGAGGGTGGTCGCGCGCACATCAGGGGGTCGCCTAGCGCTCGACCGTGACGCGCCAGGTGTCCGGCCCGGGCGGGCCGGGCTGGTAGGCGCAGAACACGCCGGTGCGGACCGAGCGCTCGAGGTGGTGGCCGAGGCGCGCGTCGTGCTCGGCGATCGTCCGCACCGCGCCGCGGATGGCGCGCGTGACGTTGACGCGGGCGCGCTCGGCGGCGTTGCCGGCGCGTCGGTC
>JAOPZD010000535.1 GCA_025964295.1 Conexibacter sp. | reverse complement strand
GGCGGCGGCAGGTCGGGGTTGCCGCGGCCGAGGTCGATGAACGGCGCGCCGGGCGCGGCCGCGGCGGCCTCGGCCTGCGCGAGGATGCCCTTGAAGTACTGCTCGGGCAGCCGGGCGAGGCGGGCGGGGCGCGGGCGGTGCGCGTCGGGGTCGGGGCCGGTCGTCATCCGAGGGTGTGGCGCAGGCGCTCGCGCGCCTCGTGGAAGTGCACGAACTCATACGCCATCAGGCCGACGCTGATCGCGGCGACCGCTGCCAGCGAGGCAAGCGCCGGGATCGCCGTCGCCACCGGGATCAGCGCCACCAGGACGATCGCCGACGCCAGCCGGCCGCGGTTGAGCGTGCGGACGTTGCGCAGGCGGAAGGCGACGTGGGCGAGGAAGTACAGCGCGACGCCGCCGCACAGGCCGACCGCCGGGATCGTCCCGAGCTCGTCGCCGACGTGCGGCAGGGTCTTCTTGACGCCGAGCGAGAACAGGATGATCCCGGCGACCATCGGCAGGTGCAGGTAGGTGTAGGAGTCGCGGGCGATCAGGACGCGGTCCAGCCCGGTGGCCTGCCGGAAGCGGCGCTCGGCGACGATCGCGACGACGTCGAAGTAGGCCCACCACAACGCCGCGGCCGTCGCGACGCCGAGCAGGACGGCGAGGATCAGCCCGGCGTCCAGCGGCTGACCCTCGGCGCCGACGCCGAGCGCGACGATCGACTCGCCCAGCGCGATGATGACGATCAGGCCGTGGCGCTCGGCGAGGTGCCCGGCCTCCACGCGCCAGCCCTCGACGCCGCCGATGACCAGGCCGCCGAGGTCGAGCGCGATCGCCATGGCCCAGCAGACGGTGCGCGCGGGGCCGTCGACGAGCCCGGCGGCGACGAGCAGCAGGCCGGCCGGGAACATCGTCCGGGCCAACTGGCCCACGAGCGGGTCGAGCGTCCGGTCGGTCCGGGCGAGGATCTTGTAGGCCCCGAGGTGCAGGACGCGCACGGCGCAGTAGGCGATCCCGAAGGCCAGCGCGTCGCGGCCGAAGGCGTGCGGGACGGCGATGGCGGCGACGAGCATCGCGCCCATCGCGGCCAGCAGCGTCACCCGGAACGCGCCCTCGTCGGAGGCGGCGGTGTTGCCCAGCCAGGCATAGCACTCCCACGCCCACCAGATCGCGACCAGGATCGCCAGCCCCTCGAGCAGGTGCGTCCAGTCCGGGTCGTGCGCGATCAGCTGCGTGACCTGCGTGATCGCGAAGACGAAGACCAGGTCGAAGAACAGCTCCAGCGCGCTGACGCGCTGCTCGGGCTCGGCCGGGGCGGCGGTGGCCGGGGCAGCGGCGGCCTCGGCGGGCGGGAACGGCGGCATCCGCTCGTTACCCTCGCAGACGATGGCGACGCCGCGCGAGGTCAAGGTCAAGAGGCGCTGCTGCAAGAGCGACCCGCGCTGCAAGCGCTGTCCCGTGGTGGCCAAGCGGCTCGCCGCGGCGGGGCTGGCGCAGCGGGTCGGGTCGCGGACCTACGTCGTCGCCGCGCCGAAGAAGGCGCGCAAGCGCGCGCGGCGCTTCAAGGCCGCCAAGATCAAGCTGTAGGGGTTGGCCTAGCGCTCGTCGACGAACAGCGACTGGGCGGCGATGCCGATCCGGCCGCGCTCGTCGCGCAGGACCGAGCTGGCCTGGCCGATGCCCGCGGCGTCGAGGTCGGTGCGGGCGTCGAGGCCGACCCACTCGCCGGCCGGCTCGCGGTGCAGGTGCACCGTCAGGTCGGTGTTGACGAACAGGTGCGTGGAGAAGTCCAGCGCGCGGCTGAGGCCGTTGCCGAAGTCGGCGAAGGCGACGGCGCGCTGCAGCGGCGTCGGCTCCTCCCCCGCGACGAGCGGCATGGCGAAGCGAAACCAGCCGAGCGCCGGGCCGTGGCCTGGGTGGGTGGGCCTGTCTCCGGGCGCGATCAGCAGCTCGATGGCGGAGAGATGGAACCCCGCGTCTCCCTCGCCCCACGCCCAGTCGATCTTGCGGCCGTCCTCCGGACCGGGCACGGGGGCGGGCTCGGCGATCACCGCGCGGTCGGGGATCGTGACCGCGCCGCGCCGCAGCAGCGTCGCGTTGGCCCGCAGCACCTCGGTGCCGTCCGCCGTCGTCAGCCGTGCCTCGGCCAGCGCGAGCTTGCGCCCCGGCCGCGTGAGCCGCGCGGTGGCGAGCACCGGCTCCAGCGGGACCGCGCGCGGGAACTCGACCGCCAGGCGGACGCAGCGCATCGGCCCGGGCGTCTCGAGCGCCTCGATGGCCCGCGCCAGCAGCGCGGTCGGCGCGCCGCCGTGCATCGCGCCCGCGTCCCACGGGCCGCGCGCGTGGATCGACGGCACGAGCATCTCGCCGTCGACCGCGAAGATCGCCGCGCCGCCGCCATCGCTGTCGCTCACCGCAGCGCCTTGCGGATGACGACCTTCAGCCCCGACCACGTCGCGTCGATCGCGCAGACCTTCACGTCGACCAGCCCGGTCGGCAGGACCACCTCGCGCACCACGTCCTCGGTGACGTCGGTCCGCACGCCCGACGCCCGCTTCGGCCACGCGACCCACACCATCCCGTCGGGCGCGATCGCCGCCCGCAGCGCGTCCAGCCGCCGCGCCAGCGCCGCCCGCTCGGTGACGAAGACGATCACCATGTCCTTGCTCCCGCCCAGCCGCCGCGCGACCGCGACGCCGTCGGGCAGCGGCCCGAGCGTCGCGTCGAACCCCGCGGGCGCGCCGAGGATCGCGACGCGCATCCCCGCCTTGACGCCGAGCTTGGTGACGAGCGGGGTCCCCGAGTACCCCGCGCCGTCAGTCCTCTTCGGGAGCGCCTTCGATGACATGCAGCGGGATGGACTGGCTGTTGCCGTCGACGATGTGCTCGAGCTGGTAGGTCCCGGCGACCGTCGCGTCGAACTGGATGGCGCTGGGCAGCACGATGCCGTTCAGCCACTCGCGGCGCGGGTTCTCGGTGCCGATCTCGAACTCGCCGCCGACGTCGCTGACGACCTCGCCCGACGGGTCGGTCACGACGTTGCGCATCTGGTGGGTGATGCCGCCGGTCAGCTCGTCGGCCGTCGCGGTCAGCCGCACGGCGCACAGCACCTGCAGCGACGCCGGCAGCTCGGGCACCCAGAACGTGTCGATGCCCGCACCGATCATGCTGCCGAGGTTGTCGTGCACTTCCACGTACCGGCATGGGATCACCCAGTCGACGTTCATGCCGACACCCTACGACGCCGCGCCGGCGGCCCGCACGCGCGGGTCCAGCCAGACCAGCACCACGTCGAAGAGGAACGTGGTGAGCGCGATGAGCAGCGCGCCGACCGCCGTCGTGCCGAGGATCAGCGGCACGTTGGAGGAGCCGATCGAGCGCGTGAGGTCGCGAAAGACGCCGGGCACGCTGAAGACCTGCTCGACGAGGACGACGTTGGTGATCAGCAGCGGCATGGCGGAGCCGGCGAGCATCGCGGTCGGCGCCAGCGCCGCGGGCGCGACGTGGCGGCGCAGCAGCGTCCACTCGGCCAGGCCCTTGGCGCGCGCGGAGCGCACGTAGTCGGCGCCGGCGACCTCGACCATCTCGCCGAGCATCACCCGCAGGCACATGCCGGCCAGCGGCAGCCCGAGGACGATCCACGGCACGATCAGCGCGCCCAGCCAGCCCGACGGCGACTTGTCGAACTCGACGTAGCGCAGCGGGATCCCGACGCCGAGCGGGATCGCCGCGATGTCGGTGCCGAAGAGCAGCAGCGCCATCAGGCCGGTGACGTAGACCGGCGTGCACATGCCGACCAGCGCGACGGCCTGCGCCGCGCGCGACCCGAGCCCGCGCGGGCGCCGCGCGCAGGCGATCCCGCCGCCGACGCCCGCCGCCAGCCCGAGGACGAGGCCGCCCACGAGCACGCTGAGGTCGGCGGGCAGCCCCTCGCGGATCAGGTCGGCGACCGGCCGCTGGCTGCCCTGCTGGGAGCGCCCGAAGTCGAAGTGCAGGAACGCGCGGTCCAGGAACCCGGGCAGCGACTGGCGGTCGCCGCGAAACAGGCTGGGCCGCAGGAGGTGGAACAGGATCCAGGCGCAGGCCGTCGTCGCCACGACGACGACCGCGATCCCGACCGCCCGGGTGGCGAGCCGCCTCACGCCTCGGCTGCGGCGACCGACGCGATGACCTTCGACAGCTGCCCGCCCTGCCAGGCGATCGGGCTCTGCCCCTCCTCCTCGACGACCAGGCGCGCGCCCGGGATCAGCGAGGCGTACAACTCGCCCACCGCGAGCGGATGGCCGGGGTCGGGCTCGTCGCGGTCGGCGACCACGACGGTCGGCGCGGCGATCGCGCGCAGGTCGCCGCGCGCCGCGAACGGGCGCGAGCGCGGCACGGCCTTCAGCGCGTCGGCCACCGCCTCGGGGTGCTCGTGGGCGCCGAGGCGCTGGCGCAGCACGGTCTGCAGCGTGGCCTTCCACTTCTCCGGGCCTTCGTTTCCATAGGCGGCGACGAACCCTTCGACGCCGCCCGACCGCAGCCCGTCGCTGAGCGCATCCCAGCGCACCAGATCGCCCGGCCAGTCCTGCGGGTCATAGGCCGGCGTGACGATCACCAGGCCCGCGACGCGCTCGGGGTGCTCCAGGGCGACGCGCACCGCGGTGTGGGCGCCCATCGAGGCGCCGGCGAGCACCGCGCGCGCGATCCCCGCCTCGTCCATCACCGACAACAAGTCCTCCGCGAGGTCGGCGTAGGTGTAGGCCTCGGGCGCCGGCGCCGGGTCCGACGCGCCGTGGCCGCGGGCGTCGTAGGCCACCACGTCGTGGCCCGCGCGCTCCAGCGCCTTGGAGCCCATCACCACGTACCGGTGGGTCGCGGTCAGCCCGTGCAGGAGGACGACCGGCGGGTGGGTGGGTCCGTCTCCGCTTCGCTCTACGTGCAGCGTCACCCGTCCTACCCTAGGAGACATGGCTGTCATCGACGTCACCGAGCAGGACTTCCAGCAGCAGGTCATCGACAAGTCGCACGAGACCCCGGTGGTCGTCGACTTCTGGGCCGAGTGGTGCGGCCCGTGCAAGATGCTCGGCCCCGTCCTGGAGCAGGCCGCCGCCGAGCGCGAGGGCCAGCTCGTCCTGGCCAAGCTCGACACCGACGCCAACCAGCGCCTCGCCCAGCAGTACGGCATCCAGTCGATCCCCGCCGTCAAGGCGTTCAAGGACGGCAAGGTCGTCGACGAGTTCATCGGCGCGCAGCCGCCCGCGAAGGTCGCGCGCTTCCTCGACGGGCTGCTGCCCTCCGAGGCCGACGGCCTGGTCGAGGCCGGCGACGAGGAGTCGCTGCGCCGCGCGATCGCGCTCGAGCCCGCGCGCGCCGACGCCAAGCTCGCGCTCGCGATCCACCAGCGCAAGGCCGGCGACCTCGACGGCGCGCTCGAGACGCTGGCCAACGCCCAGGGCGACTTCGCCGCCGAGGGCCTCGGCGCGCGCATCCGGCTGGAGCGCGAGGGCGACGAGAACGCGCTGGCCGCGTTCGCGGCGCTGGACGCCGGCGACCCGCAGCAGGCCGTCGACCTGCTCATCGACGCGATCGGCAGCTCGGACGGCGGCAAGGACGACCTGCGCCGGGTCGTCGTCGGGATCCTCGACGCGCTCGGCGTCGACCACCCGTTCGCCCGCGACGCGCGCCGCCGCCTCGCCGGCGCCTTGTACTAGGACAACGCCCGCTCAGCCGCCGGCCGCGGCGAGCGCGTGCGCGCGCACCAGCTCGGCGCTGCGGGCCGGCTGCTCCCACCAGAACATGTGCCCGATCCCCTCGAGGACCTCCAGCCGCGCGCCGGGGATCAGCGACGCGATCAGGCGCCCGTTGGCGACCGGCAGCATCAGGTCCTCGTCGCCGTGGATGACGAGCGTCGGGAGCTCCAGCGACGGCAGCCGCGCGCTGGTGTCGTGGCCGGCGATGGCCTGCATCTGGAGCATGATCACCGGCACCGGCGCGGGCAGCGACTTGGCCATGGCGCGGAACGCGTCGTAGTTGGCGTCGACGGCGGCGAAGGCGGCCGAGACGTTGACCTCGAAGCCCGTGCGGATCGCCAGCTCGCGGTCGCCGGACATCATCCCCGCGCTGAGGCGCTCCAGCGTCGACTGCGGCGCCAGCGCCGAGCCGGCCCCGCCGCAGTAGGTGCAGCCGAGCGTCAGCGTCCGGATCCGGCCCGGGTGGCGCAGCGCCAGCTCCTGGGCGACCATCCCGCCCATCGAGATGCCCAGCACGTGCGCCGTATCCCAGCCGAGCTCGTCGAGCACGCCGGAGGCGTCCTCGGCCAGCTCGGCGATCGTGAACGGCTCGTCGACGCGATCGCTGCGGCCGATCCCGCGGTGGTCGTAGGCGACGACGTCGAAGTCGCGCTCGAGGTCGGCGGTGAACGGCTCGCCCCACGCGAGGTGGGTCCCGCTCATGCCCTGGATCAGCAGCAGCGGCTCGCCGGCGCCGCGGCGCTGGTGGAAGAGGCGGCGGCCTCCGACGGTCAGGTGCGACATGGCCGGGACGGTACCCGGCTCAGACCGAGAGCGGCAGCACCAGCTGCCCGGGCGGCGCGCCCCGCGGCTCGGCCGCGGGCGGCTCGTCGTCGACGCCCTCGAAGCCCGCGACGCGGACGCCGAGCAGCCGGACCGGCCGCGGCGGCGCGTAGTCGCGAAACAGCTCCAGCGCGACCTCGATGATCGTCGCCTCGTCGTTGATGTAGGCGTCGATCGAGCGCGCGCGGGTGACGGTGGTCCAGTCGTCGAGGCGGACCTTGATCGCGATCGTCCGCCCGCGCGTCTCGCGCTGCTGCAGGCCCTCGGCGAGCTTCTTGGACTGGCCGCGCAGGATCGACTCCAGCTGGGCGTGGTCGGCGACGTCGACGTCGAACGTCGTCTCGACCGAGCGCGACTTCGCCACGCGCGTGGTGACCACCGGCGACTCGTCGTGCAGGTGGGCGCGGCGGTGCAGGTCGTGGCCGTAGCGCTCGCCGAAGCGCTCCTGCAGCTCGGCGACCGGCGCGTCCTGCAGCGCCCCGAGCGTCGGGTAGCCCATCTCGGCCAGCCGCGCGGCGGTCTTCGGGCCGATGCCGGGGACGATCCGCGGCGAGCGGCCGGCGATGTGCGCCGCGCACTGCTCGCGCCCGATGGCGACGAAGCCGGCGGGCTTGCCGAGGTCGGAGGCGATCTTGGCCACCAGGCGATTGGGCGCGACGCCGGCCGAGATCTGGATCCCGGTCTGCTCCTTGACGTGGGCGATCAGCTCGCGCAGCAGCGGGATCGGCCTCTCGATCCCCGACAGGTCGGCGTAGGCCTCGTCGATCCCGGCCTGCTGGAGCAGCTCGATGCGCTCGCGGACCAGCCCCCAGACCTCCTGGGACTTGGCCGAGTAGGCCTGGTGGTCGGGCGGGATCGTGACCGCCTGCGGGCAGCGCCGTTTGGCCTCGGCCGCGCTCATCGCCGACCCGACGCCGAACTTGCGTGCCTCATAGCTGGCGGTCGTGACGACCGCCCGCGGGCCGGTCCCGGCGACGATCACCGGCAGGCCACGCAGCTCGGGCCGCCGCTGCAGCTCGACGGACGCGAAGAACGCGTCGCAGTCGAGGTGGGCTATGACCCGTTTCGCCACCCCGCCAGGGTACGCGGGAGGACCGACGATTCGGCCCCCCGGGGCGTCGAGGGACGACTCAACCACGCCCTCGGTGGTTGAG